>JASFMS010000181.1:0-5150 GCA_050117435.1 Ectothiorhodospiraceae bacterium
GCACGTAGGCCGGAATAAGGACCGTCAGGGACGTTTCCGGCGTCTCACCACACCGCAGCCCTCACGATGCGACGCCGGGAGCGCTGCGCTTATCCCGGCCTACGATTGTGACATTGCGAAAACAGCGCCCGCGTGCGGTGAACGCGGGCGCTGTTTTCGCAAGCTATCCGTCGTCGCCCGGTGCGACGGCTGCATTGGACTGCACGCGCATGGGCAGCCATACCAGTGTGAAGAACAGCGCCAGGCTGGCGATGCCCATGGCGCCGATGCCCGCCGCCATGGACAGGGAGGTGCCCTCGTGGAAGTGGCCGACGCCGGCGCCCACCAGTGACGCCGTGGTCATCTGCGTGAAGCCGTACAGGGCCGAGGCGGAGCCGGCCATGTGCGGAAACGGGCCCACCGCGCCCGCCAGTGTCTGCGGCATCACGATGCCCACCCCCACCATGAACAGCATCATCGGTCCCAGCACGGCGGCCACGTGGTAAACGTGAGCTACGGCGAGAGCCGCGATCAGCAAGCCGCCGCCGGCGGTGCAGCTGGTGCCCGCCACCAGCAGACGGTTGACACCCAGCTCCCGGCTCAGACGGCCCGCGATCAGCGTCCCGGTCATGTAGCTCACGGGAATCAGCGCGAAGTAGAAGCCGAACTGTGCCTCCGGCACGCCGAGGAATTCGATGAGCACGAAGGACGAGCCGGAAAGAAAGGCGAACAGGCCGGCAAAAACGGCGGCGTTGGTCAGCGTGTAGCCCAGGAATTCCCGGCTGCGCAGAAGAATGCTGTAGTTGCGCAGGATCGCGAACGGGTGAATCGACTGTCGAAGCTCCGGCGCCAACGGTTCAGGAATGGCGATGATCAGGATGGCACCGATGATGATCGCGTAAATCGCCATGGCGACAAATGCCGACGGCCAGCCGAAGGCGACCAGCAGGAAGCCGCCGATGGTCGGTGCCACCGCCGGCGCGAGCGCCATGGCGGTGCCCAGATAGGAGAGAACCCGGGCGGCCTCCAGCGGGGTGTGGATGTCCCGCACCGCGGCCCGACCCAGGACCGGCCCGGCGCAGCCGCCCAGCGCCTGCAGGAAGCGCAGGGCGATCATGGCTTCGATGGATTCGGTGTACGCGCAGCCGATGCTGGCGAGTATGAACAGCGAGATCCCGAAAAAGAGCACCGGCTTGCGACCGAAGCGGTCGGCAACGGGGCCGTAGACGAGCTGGGCGACCGCGAAGCCGATGAGATAGACGCTCAGCGTGAGCTGAACCTGGTCCGCGCCTGCGCCCAGATCCCGGGCGATGGCAGGGAGCGCCGGCAGATAGAGGTCGGTCGCCAGGGGACCCATTGCCACCAGCGCCGCCAGCACCAGCGTGGCCTGCCAGGAAGCGAGTCTGAGCATGTGTTCTCCGGATTCGGGTATCAGCGCCCCGGCATTGTACTGAGGGTGGCGGGCGGGTGGGTTCGCGGGCGTTTACAGAGTGTTTTTCGGTCTCCGTTGCCAGGCCGGCCGGGGTGCGACCGCGCGCCGCACCCCGCCACCTTCGATCAGCCCTTGGGGCGTTGGTCGACCACCCGCTTCGCCTTGCCCTGGGAGCGCTCCACGTCGCCGGAGTTCAGCACCTTTACATCGGTGCTGATGCCGATGTACGACTTGATGTGGTGCTTGAGGTCCTTGGCGATGGCCTGGCGGTCCGTGTCGCCGAGTTGGCCCAGCTCCTGTTTCGGCTCCACGTGGACGGTCATCTTGTCCAGATGGCCTTCGCGGTAGACCTCGATCTGGTAGTGGGGTGCGAGCTGACCCTGTTTGAGGATGCGCTCCTCGATCTGGCTCGGGAAGACGTTCACCCCGCGGATGATCAGCATGTCGTCGGACCGTCCGGTGATGCGGTCCATGCGCCGCATGGTCCGCGCCGTGCCGGGGAGCAGGCGGGTAAGATCCCGAGTGCGGTAGCGGACAATGGGAAGGGCTTCCTTGGTCAGGCTGGTGAACACCAGCTCGCCTTCCTCGCCGTCCGGCAGCACCTCGCCGGTCGCCGGGTCGATGATCTCCGGGTAGAAGAGATCCTCCCAGAGGGTCAGCCCGTCCTTCGTCTCGATGCATTCCTGGCCCACGCCCGGGCCCATGACTTCGGAGAGGCCGTAAATGTCCACCGCCTGGATGCCCAGGCGCTCCTCGATCTCCTCGCGCATGGCGTCGGTCCAGGGCTCGGCGCCGAAGATGCCCACGCGCAGGGAGTGGTCGGTGGGGTCCAGACCCTGACGCTCCATCTCGTCGGCGATGTTCAGCATGTACGAGGGCGTGACCATGATGATCGTGGGCTTGAAGTCCCGGATCAGCTGAACCTGCTTCTCCGTCTGCCCGCCGGACATGGGAATGACGGAGCATCCCAGCCGCTCGGCGCCGTAGTGGGCGCCCAGGCCGCCGGTAAACAGGCCGTAGCCGTAGGAGACGTGGACGATGTCGTTGGCGGTGCCGCCGGCGGCGCGGATGGAGCGCGCCATGACGTTGGCCCAGGTGTCGATATCGTTCTGGGTGTAACCCACCACCGTGGGTTTGCCCGTGGTGCCGCTGGAGGCGTGGATGCGCACCACGTCCCGCATGGGAACCGCGAACATCCCGAAGGGGTAGTTGTCCCTCAGGTCGTCCTTCATGGTGAAGGGAAAGCGGCTCAGGTCCTCCAGGGACTTGAGCTCGGAGGGGTGCACTCCCGCCTCGTCGAACTTGCGCCGGTAGAACGGCACGTTGCGGTAGGCATGGTTCAGCGACCAGCGCATGCGTTCGAGCTGAATATGGCCGAGCTCGTCGCGACTGCAGGTCTCCACCGGTTCCAGCAGGCTGCGGGCGGGTACATCCGGCTTCATGGTCTCTCTCCTCACGTTCCCGAGGGTGCCAACGTCATAAACTGTTTCTTTTTAGCCGCAGATGAACACAGATAAACACAGATAGAGAAGAGAGTGGGTGTGAGGGACGCGGAGACAGTGACGGCTCCGGCGGCTCATACCACAAATGATCGCTGAGGCACTCTCGTTCTCCGAAATCCTGTTCATCTGCGTTCATCCGCGGCCAAATTCTCAAACGCGTTCCAGAACCAGCGCGATGCCCTGTCCCACACCGATGCACATGGTGCACAGCGCGTAGCGCCCGCCGGTGCGGTGCAGCTGGTAGGTGGCGCTGGTGGCCAGCCGTGCGCCGCTGGCGCCCAGGGGGTGGCCCAGGGAGATGGCACCGCCGTTGGGGTTCACGTGTTCGGCGTCGTCCGGCAGGCCCAGCTCGCGCAGCACCGCCAGTGACTGGGCGGCGAATGCCTCGTTGAGCTCGATGACGTCCATGTCGCCGATGGTCAGTCCGAGCCGCTCCAGAACCTTGTGGCTGGCCGGAGCGGGGCCGATGCCCATGATCCGCGGTGCCACGCCGGCGGTGGCCATGCCCAGAACCCGGGCTCTCGGCGTCAGTCCGAAGCGCTCCAGGGCGGCCTCCGAGGCCACCAGCATGGCGCCGGCACCGTCATTGACGCCGGAGGCGTTGCCGGCGGTGACGCTGCCGCCCTCCTTGCGGAAGGGGGTGGGCAGCTTGGCCAGGATCTCCGGAGTGGTCTCCGGGCGCGGATGCTCGTCGGTGTCCACGACGATCGGATCGCCCTTGCGCCGGGGCACGCTCACCGGCGTGATCTCCTCGGCCAGGGTGCCGTTCTCCATGGCGGTCTTGGTGCGCATCTGGCTGCGGTAGGCAAAGGCGTCCTGGTCATCGCGGCTGACGTTGAACTCCTCGGCCACGTTTTCCGCCGTCTCCGGCATGGAGTCGATGCCGAAGCGCTCCTTCATCAGCTTGTTGACGAAGCGCCAGCCGATGGTGGTGTCGTGGACCTCCATTTTACGGCCGAACGCCGTCTCCGACTTGGGCATCACGAACGGTGCCCGGGACATGGACTCCACACCGCCGGCGATCATGAGCTCCGCCTCGCCGCACTTGATGGCGCGAGCCGCCGTGCCCAAAGAATCCAGGCTCGAGCCGCAGAGGCGGTTGATGGTGGTGCCGGGCACCGACTCCGGCAGTCCGGCGAGCAGCGCGGCCATGCGCGCCACGTTGCGGTTGTCTTCGCCGGCCTGGTTGGCGCAGCCGTAGATGACGTCGTCCACGGCGGCCCAGTCCACCCCGGAATTGCGCTCCATCAGGGTCCTGATGGGTACGACCGCCAGGTCGTCCGCCCGTACCGGTGCCAGCGCGCCGCCGTAGCGGCCAAAGGGTGTCCTGACGGCGTCGACGATATACGCCTCATTCATTTCGCCACCTCCAGGCCGGGGATCATCTGCCCCCGGGTTTGATAGGACCGTCCGCGGAACACGGCGATCAGCTTACCGTCCTGGTTCTCCACGCGGATGTCGTAGACGCCCGTGCGCCCGGCACGGGTCTGCTCCTCGCCCTCGGCGGTCAGCACGTCGCCGAGGCGGGCCGGGGCAACGAAATCGATGCTGCCGCCGGAGGCCACGGTCACGTAGTTGTTGTAGTTGCAGGCGAAGGCAAAGGTGGAATCGGCCAGGGTGAAGATGAACCCGCCATGACAGATGTTGTGCCCGTTGACCATGTCCTCGCGTACGGGCATGGACAGCCGGGCGCGGCCGGGCGAGACCGCTTCCAGCTTCATGCCGAGCCCCTGGGAGGCCTGGTCGTCCTCCCACATGGTTCTGGCGCAAAGCTGTGCGACTTCCTCGGCGGAGCGTCGTTTGACGCCGGTCTGCTCACTCATGAAAACCACGGCCTCCATAGACCTTGCGCCGCAGCAGCGGCGATACCCGATAGCGATCCTCGCCGTAGGTGGCGGCGAGATTGTCCAGTACACGTACCACCTTGGCGAGGCCCATTGCCTCCGCCCAGGCCAGCGGCCCGCGGGGATAATTCACGCCGCGCTGCATGGCCGTATCCACGGCGGCGGCGTCGCACACGCCCTGGTTGACCGCGTCCGCGCCCTCGTTGGCGAGCATGCAGACGGTGCGCATCACCACCAGTCCGGGCACGTCGTCCAGGACGCTGACCGCTTTGCCCAGGGCCTGGAACAGCCCGGCCGCGGTAGTCGCCGCCTTGGCGGATGCCTGGTCCGAGGCGGCCACGACGACGCGTTGGGCCGCGTTGTAGTCCAGGGCGAGGTCGAAGACCACGAGAT
>JASFMS010000182.1:0-5147 GCA_050117435.1 Ectothiorhodospiraceae bacterium
GGGCAGACCCAGATCTTGCCGCCATTGGCCTGGTACTGGGCCACCAGGTCGCCGATGGGCTCGTAGCCCTCCGCGACCAGCCCATCCAGTCCGGCGCGCACGCACAGGTCGGTGGCGTTGGAGGTGAGAAATACGGCGGTTTCGCAGGTCTTGGACGCGGTAGTTGCAAGGATGAATGCGACGGTGGCGCGCTCCAGATTGTCGGTGCCGTACTGACAGTTCACGAGGTACTTCTGCTGTGACTGATGCTGCTCGGACATGATGCTGCGCTCCTTCAGGGGTTCGCTATGTGGATGACGCTGTCAGACTATCGGCGTGGCCCCGCAGAGGCTTGGTGGCGCAATGGTTTTTGTCTGGCGAAGTTCTGGAGATTGCCTAACATCAACAGAAGGGTGTGGGTGCGGCCGGCGTCCGTCGGGGTCGCTTCCCGGGTTGCCTTTCCGCCTCCAGCCCGCCTCGCGCATCAAGGACGCCACGCCGGGAAACGCGAACGGCAATGCGCTATCGATTCGACGACTACACTCTCGATACCGACCGGTTTGAGCTGTGCCGCAACGACCGCCCGCTGCGCAGTGAGCCCCAGGTCATTGAGCTGTTGGCCCTGCTGGTCGAGCACCGGGACCGCATGGTCACCAAGGAGGAGATCAACGAGGTTGTCTGGCGGGGGCGCATCGTCTCGGACGCCGCGTTGAGCAGTCGCATCAAAATGGCGCGGCAGCTGTTGCACGATAACGGTCGCGCTCAGGCCTATATCCGCACTATCCACCGAAAGGGCTTCCGCTTCGTGGCGAAAGTGGAGGAAGAGGGAAAAGGTGCGGGCGATAGGGGAGCGGCCCCGGGCGGCACTCCTTCAACGCCAACAGCGACAGCGGAGCAGGGCGCACTGCACAAACCTACTGTGCTGGTTCTGCCGCTTGCCAATCTCTCCAGCAATGCCGAGCATGAGTACTTCGCCGACGGTGTGACCAGCGACATCATCGCGCAGCTCTCCAGGCACCGCTGGTTGAACGTCGTGGCCCGGAACACGGCGTTCGGGTTCAAAGGGAAGTCCTCCGACCTGAAAGAGCTCGGCCGCAGGCTCGGCGTGGATTACGTCGTCGAAGGAACCATACAGCGGGCCGGCAACCAGGTGCGGATCAATGTGCAGCTGGTCGACGCCGCTTCAGGGGTTACGCGCTGGGCGGAACGTTACGATCGCGAGCTGGCCGACATATTCGCCCTGCAGGACGAGATCACGGAGATGGTCACCGCCCGCCTGGAACCGGAGATCGGTCTCGCGGAGCGCCACAAGATCGTGTTCTCGAGGCCGGCGACTCTGCAGGCATGGGACTGCTTCCACCTCGGCACGTATCACTTCTTCCGGTTCACCGGCGAGGACAACGAGGAAGCCCAGCGCCTGCTGCGCCAGAGCCAGCTACTCGATCCGGGCTTCGGCGAGGCGTATGCATGGTGGGCCTACGCGGTGGTCCTGGGTATGGTGTACTGGAACACGCCGCCCACCCCCGACCTGCTGGACGAGGCGCTGGCCGCCTGCGACAAGGCAGTGTCCCTGGATTATCAGAACGCCACCTTCCACGCCCTGCGTGCTCGGGTGCTTCTCGCCCGCCGGGAATACCGGTACGCCATTACCGAAAACCAGATCGCCATCGATCTGAATCCGTCCCTGGCAGCGGCATATTGCGGCATGGGGGACTCGCTCGCCTACGAGTGCCGGTACGAGGAGGCCCTGGAACGGTTCGAGCACGCCATCGCCCTGAGCCCGAACGATCCCCAGCTGTGGGCTTTCTACACCTATGGTGCGCTCGCGCTCATCTTCAAGGGTGACTACCAGCGCGCCCTGGAGTGGACGGATCGGGCCAGCCACCTTCCCAACTGCCAGTACTGGACCTACGCCCATCGTGTCGTAGCACTGGCGCACCTCGGTCGGCTGGAGCGCGCGACCGGGGCCACTCGGCAGCTGATGGCCGTAACACCCGATTTCAGCCGCTCATTCGCGCACGAAAAGCTGTTCTATCTTCACGACCGGGGGCAGATCGAGCACTATCTGGAAGGACTTCGGCTGGCGGGAGTCCCGGAGCACACTTCGGTGTGATCTCCAAAGAAACTCCCCACGGCAGCACTCCGATGGATGCTTGGTCCGCCGAACTCGACATCCCTGTGCTGGCGCTTTGACGGCGCCCGGGTGAGCTGCTCCGCGGGCAAAATCCGCAACGCCGCATCGGGCAACTTTGATCGATATCAAAAGGAACGTGCCCGCGCCGTGTATTCATGGGTGGAGTAGCCATTCAGGCGACGGGAAGATGTTCTCGGTATGCGCATCGACGGTCTGGGCTCGTTACTGGCTGGGTCACTTCTGCTGGTCCTGTACGCTGCCTCGCAGGCGTCCGCCGCGGCGCTGGAGGACTTTGCTGCCCCTTTCATGGATCTTCGGCCCGTGCAGGGCAAGGTGCCCCTACTTGTCGTACTCATGGGCGCCGACGATCCCGAAGATGCCCCTTCGTCGAGTGCCCGCAACATAAGAGACAAGGTGTTCGGGCCCGCGACGGTTCGATCGCCCGACGGCATCGTCGGGCTGGCGATCGCCAAGTCCAGCAAGGACGACTACGCGTGGTATGACGACGGAACGGTAAGTTCGGGATCCCCCACCAGGATGATGGCGAGCCGGGCGCCATACGCGTATTCCCTGCCACCGGGAAAGACGCCGCGGGACATCGTCGGTGTCGGTATTGCAGGCACCGGAGACAGGGTATACGCCTGGTATCGGGATGGCGAAGTGAGCGCCGGAAACAGTCGGGACCTTGATGCCGCGGTTTCGCCATACCCGTATACGCTGCCGGCCGGAAAGTCCCCGAAAAATATTGTTGCCATGGCCATCGCCGCGAACGACCGCGTTCACGCCTGGTACGACGACGGCACAATGAGCGTGGGCACCAGCTCGGATCTCGACGCGTACCAGGCTCCTGCCGCATACACGTTACCTGAAAGGGTGACACCTTCGCAGATCGTGGGTATCGGGCTTACCAGCGCCAGCCAGACTTTTGCCTGGACACGCCGGGGGACCGTCAGCGCGGGCACGCCAAAGGACCTGGACCACTTTATGGAGCCGCGCCGATACTCGATCAGGCAGAAGACCGTACAGAGCTATTTCGAGGAGGTCTCCAGGGGAGCGTTCGGCTACACAGAGGCCGGCGTGATTGGGTGGCTCAAGGCGAAGGACGATCCCGGGACGAGCGGCGTCGATGAATCCTCCCACGCCTTCATCTACGGAGCGGATGAAAAAGGTAAAGGGGCATGGTTGATTCAGGAGATCGAACGGCGGACCGCGTTTCGGTTTGCGGACTACGACATAAACCCACGGGATGGCCGGGTCACGGAGCGTGAGCTCGCCATCCTGTGGGTATATCCGGGTGGGAGCGGGGCGCGGGGCAGGGAGACGGAGCCGACACTGGTTCCTGTGCCCAGCCTGACCCAGGGGGTTGAGATCGGGTACCTGGTGCGCGGCAGCGAGAACATGTCCTGGGCCACCATGGCCCATGAACTGGCCCATCAGACCCTGCACCTGCCCGACCTCTATCCCGCCGACGGCACCGTCAGTGGCGGGAAAAGCTGGGATCTGGACGAGCTTCGGGGCCTCTACGGATTCGGCATTCCGGGGAATCGGTTGCCGCGGCAGATAGCGGCGCTGGGAATCGCGGGCTCCAACGACTGGGTCTATGCCTGGTACCGCGATGGATTCGTCAGTGCCGGCACCAGCGACAACCTGGCCCATCGCCGACAGCCCAGGCGTTTCACGCTGCCGCCGGGCCTCTCCAGTGCCGACATCGTGGCCGGCGCTATCGCCGGGTCGAACGACCGCGTGTACATGTGGTACGCGAACGGTACCGTAAGCTCCGGAAACAGCACCGACCTCGACCTGTACCGGCCTCCACAGCCCTTCTCGTTGCCCCCGGGGAAAGACATCAAGGATATTGCCGGCATTGCGATTGCGGGATCCGATGATCGGGTTTTTGCGTGGTATTCGGACGGCACGGTAAGTATTGGTAGCACGAGGGACCTGGATCACCATCGCTCGCCGTACCCGTTCCGAACACCGCCAGGCGTGGCCAGCCGGGATATCATCGATGCCGCCATTGCGAAGGATGACACCGTGTATGCCTGGTACAGCCACCGGTATGCCGGTGTGGGGCCGTTCTCGCTGATGGGGAACGAGGCGGACGGTTCGCACCTCGACCCATGGCTGAAAATGAAACTGGGGTGGCTGAAGCCCGCAATCGCGAATCGCGATGGGTGGTATCTGCTGCCCCCCGTCGAATCCCAGGACGGAGCGGTAATTCTTCATGACCCGCACCACGGCACAGGCGAGTATTTCATCGTCGAAAACCGCTGGCCGCCGGGATCCCATGAAGACAATACGGCCGATGCCGGTCTGGCCATCTGGCACATTGACGAGGCCTACACGGGGTATTACACGAAGAGGGACCGGAAACCTGGCGATTGGGGGCGGAATACGGCGAAACTCGTTTACGCCGGCGGCGAACCGCCGACTGGCTCCCATTCGGAGGCGCTCTGGGACGGATCGGACTCGGCGACCGGCTACAGCGCAACGCCGACCTCCCGCCCCGGCCGCCTACGGTGGACGAACGGTTCCTCAAGCGATATCGGCGTATGGTTCATCCCGGCGGCCGGGCCCGAGGCTCAGGTATACCTCGACCTGCCGCCCCTACAGCGCTCGGACCTGCCGCAGAGCGCCATGCAGATTGCCTGCACCGCACCGCCCGTGATACTCGCGGGGAAACACGGCGAAATTCGGGTAATTGCGCTGACTGGACACGGACGGCGCCTTCCCGGCGCCCAAGTCGCGCTGTCGGCGGGCGGGGGGCTTTTTGAGGGCCCCGGGGACCGGAAGATCTCTGGTACCACTGACAGCGCGGGGATGTTCCGGGCGACATGGCATACGCCAGGCCGAAGCGCCTTTACCGGTGACCTGAAGTATCGGTTTTCCGTGTCTGCGTCGAAGGCGGGATACAGCGCGGGCAATGCGGATTGTATTACGCACGTGCTTTTGAATCCGCCGTGAATCGGCGCGGGTCGAGTGGGGCGCTTCGAGAAGCACAGGCCAGGAAGCCGAGCCCCGTTAGGCCTCCACG
>JASFMS010000183.1:0-5145 GCA_050117435.1 Ectothiorhodospiraceae bacterium
CTACACGGCGGACGGCTGCGTCCGCGCCGACTACACGGTCCTTGCCGGAAACGCCTATCTGGGCAATGCGGTACCGGATCTGCGCGACCGGGTGATGCCCGTGAGCACACAGGTGGTCGCCACGGAGCCGCTGGGCGAGGAGACCGCGAACCGGCTTTTCCCGAGCGGTGCCTGTGTCGAGGACTGCAACTACATGCTGGACTACTACCGTCCCACCGCGGACCACAGGCTGCTCTTCGGCGGCGGCACCGTTTACGGCGGGCGCACGCCGGCGGACATCATCGGCAAGCTGCGCCCCCACATCGCACGCACTTTTCCGGAACTTGCCGATGCGCGCATCGACTTTGCCTGGAGCGGCAATTTCGCCCTGACGCTCACGCGCATACCCCACATGGGGCGCCTTGGCGAGCGGGTGTATTTCACCCACGGCTACAGTGGCCACGGGGTGACCACGACCCATCTGGCGGGCCGTCTCATCGCCGAGTCCATCGCGGCCCAGTCCGAGCGCTTCGACGCCTTCGCGGCGCTGCGCAACTACCCGTTTCCCGGCGGCCGTCTCCTGCGTGTGCCGCTGTCCATGCTGGGCTCCTGGTACTACCAGCTGCGCGAGAAGCTCGGGCTATAACGAGTTCCTACCGACCGGCCACGGACGATTTTCGCGCCACGGAGGGTGCATCTTTTTTTGGCCGGGAGGATTTCAGCCGCGGATGAACGCCGACGGACGCGATCTTCGTGAGCGCTCCGGGTATATGCACGCGGGTCGGCACTCTTTGTGCGTCGTGGACGGAGTGGACGCTTTTATTGAGTAGCCACAGATGAACACGGATGGATCGGATTCCTTGTGCAGGGTGAGCCGTGCGCACCGAACAACGGGTCCATCGGGCATCGAGGGGGAAGGACGGTGCGCAGGGCGCACCCTACGGCCGTCGCACCCGGATTCGCGGCGGGGCGCCGCTCCCACAATGCGTGGAGGCAACAATCGTGGGAGCGGCGCCCTCGCGGCGAATCTTCCCTAAACAATCCGCGTTTATCCGCGTTCATCTGCGGCTAAGAGTGAACCCACCCACTGCCCACAGTCATACGGGAGGAAGCTGTGACGGCTCAGCACGGTGATCAGGCGTTTCGGCGCGAAAGCGTCCACGGCCGGGAACGGGAAATGACCTACGGCGGGGCGCTGAGCTTCCTGCGACGCCGCTACACCCGCGAGATCGACGGCTGCGATGTGGTGGTCAGCGGCGTTCCCTTCGACGCCGGTACCAGTAACCGCCCCGGCGCCCGGTTCGGGCCCGCGGGCATCCGCGCGGCGTCCACGCAGCTGGCGGAGCTGGCGGCGTTTCCCTGGGGGTTCGATCCCTTCGATCACCTGGCCGTGGTGGACTACGGAGACTGCTTCCTGGACTTCGGCTATCCCGGCGAGGTGGTGGAACAGGTGCAGAAACACGCCCGGCGAATCCTCGCCACCGGCGCCGCCATGCTCACCTTCGGCGGCGACCACTTCATCACCTACCCGCTGCTGAAGGCCCACGCCGAGGTGCACGGGCCGCTGGCGCTCGTCCATTTCGACGCCCACCCGGACACCTGGTCCGACGACGGCAAGCGCCTGGACCACGGCTCCATGTTCCGGCGGGCCGTACAGGAGGAGATCGTCGACCCGGCGGCCTCGGTGCAGATCGGCATTCGCACCCGCGCCCCGGCAATGGGCTTTACCGTGCTGGACGCCCCGTGGGTGCACGAAAACGGCGTTGCGGCCGTGCTCCAGCGCATCCGGGAAACCGTGGGCCGGCGCAGGGCCTACCTGACCTTCGACATCGACTGCCTGGACCCGGCCTTCGCTCCGGGCACCGGCACGCCCGTGGTGGGAGGACTGAGCACCGCCCAGGCACTGGCGATACTGCGCGGGCTGGGGGATATCGATCTGGTGGGAATGGACGTGGTTGAGGTGTCACCGGCCTACGATCACGCCGAGATCACGTCCCTGGCGGCCGCCACGCTGGCCCACGACTATCTCTGCCTGCTGGCGGAGAAGCGACGGGCGGCGCCCGACCGCTGAAGCGGGATGCCCGGCACACGGCCGGCATGGCCGGCCGTGTGCCGATGACCCTCACACCCGAAGCAACAGGTATTCCCGCTCCCAGGAGCTGATCACCCGGGCGTAGGCGACGTGCTCGGTGCGCTTGGCGGCGAGGAAAGCCTGCGTAAAGCGCTCACCGAGAATGTCGTGCAGCGCGTCGCACTCCTCCAGCGCATCCAGCGCGCGTCCGAGCTCGGACGGCAACCGATGCCCCGCCTTGTAGCCGGACCCCTGAAGCGGCGGCCTCGGGTCGATCTGCTCCAGCATCCCCAGATAGCCACAGGCCAGCGTGGCTGCCATCACCAGATAGGGGTTGGCGTCCGCGCCCGCCAGCCGACTCTCCACCCGGGTGGCCTCGGCGCTGGCATGAGGCACCCGCAGGCCCGCCGTGCGGTTGTCGTAACCCCACTCGATGTTGATGGGTGCCGCCAGGTTCCCCGGCATGAGCCGGCGATAGGAGTTCACGTTCGGCGCC
Source organism: Ectothiorhodospiraceae bacterium (assembly GCA_050117435.1). Lineage (GTDB taxonomy): Bacteria > Pseudomonadota > Gammaproteobacteria > Nitrococcales > Nitrococcaceae > JASFMS01. The sequence goes on from JASFMS010000183.1 coordinate 2,547, forward strand.
AGGAAGGCGAGCGCCCCGGGCAGGTAGCGCTGCAGCCCGCCGATGTAGTGGTTGAAAAGCTTGCTGGGCCGGCCGTCCTCGCCGGCGAAGACATTGGCGCCGGTGTTGACGTCCCGAATGCTCTGGTGGATGTGCAGGGAGCTGCCGGGCTCGTCCTGCATGGGCTTGGCCATGAACGTGGCGTAGATGTCGAACTTGAACGCCACCTCGCGCAGCGTGCGCTTGAACAGGAACACCTGGTCGGCCAGATCCAGCGGGCAGCCGTGCTGGAAGTTGATCTCCATCTGCCCGGAGCCCTCTTCGTGCACCAGGGTGTCGATGTCCAGGTGCTGCACCTCGCAGTAGTCGTACATCTGCTCGAACAGCGGATCGAACTCGTTCACCGCGTCGATGCTGTAGGACTGGTGGGCGATGCCCTTGCGCCCGGAGCGGCCCACCGGGGGTTCCAGCGGGTAGTCGGGATCCGTGTTCTTCTTGACCAGGTAGAACTCCACCTCCGGCGCCACCACCGGCTGCCAGCCGCGCTCGGCGTAGAGCTCCAGAACCCGCCGCAGCACGTAGCGGGGGGAAAGGTCCACCGGCGTGCCGTTCAGGTAGCGGCAGTCGTGGATCAGCTGCGCGGTGGGCTCCTCCACCCAGGGCACCAGCCGCAGCGTGTTCGGGTCCGGCACCAGTTCCATGTCCTGGTCGATCGGGTTCCAGATGCGCTCGTCGTCCTCCGGGTAATCCCCGGCGGCGGTCTGGATGAAGATGGAATCCGGCAGGCGCGGCGTCCCGGCATTCAGGTATTTCGCCGCGGGCATGATCTTGCCCTTGGGCGTGCCGGTCATGTCGGGCACGAGGCATTCCACCTCGGTAATGCCGCGCTCCCCGAACCATTGCCTCAAACTGTCGTCATTATCGTTTTCACGACTCATAAATCACCTTGGTTGAAAGATGGTGCAGCCGGTTCCCCGCCGCAGTGCCTTACGTCGGCACTGCGGCGGGGTAAGCGCGGCTCACCGCGACTGCACCTCCGTCCACAGCTGCTGGAAGAACTTCAGGTCGTTCCCTGACAGGTCCAGCGAGAAGTGAACGCGGGCCATTTCCTCGTCCGTGGGCGTGGACGGCGGATGCTGCAGCACCTCGTCCAGCATGGGCAGCGACGCCTCGTTGGGGCTGCTGTAGTAGGTCCAGTTGGACAGCTGGGCGCCGATTTTCGCGTCCAGGATAAAGTTGATGAACTTGTGGGCCAGATCCGGATGGGGCGCCTTGTCCGGGATCAGCATGTTGTCCACCCAGAGCTCCGCACCTTCCTTGGGAATCATGAACTCGATGTTCTTGTAGGCCTCCGGGTCCTCACTCTTGTAGAAGACGTAATCGCCGTTGTAGGTCACGCCGGCGTGGATCACGCCGCGGGAGATCTGCTGCAGCATGGGCGTGCCGTCGACGAAGCCGTTGAAGTTGCTCCGGCGCTTCGTGTCCAGCACCAGCTTGGCCGCCTTCTTCCACTGGTCGTGGTCGGAACAGCGGTAGCCGAAGCCAAGATAGGCGCAGGCCGCGCCGATGGTCGGCTGGCCGTCGCCGCCAAGCAGCGCGAACGGGTAATCCCCGTTGACGCTGGGGTCGAAGAGCACGCTCCAGCTCTCGGGCTGCTCGCCGAGGGTCTTCTTGTTGTATATGACCCCGGTGGTGCCCCACTGGTAGGCCACGGAGTACTGGTTGCCGGGATCGAAGCTCGGATCCTTGAACTTGGGCCGCAGGTTCTTGATGTTCGGGATCTTGCTGTGATCCAGCTTCTGCACCAGCCCCGTTGCCACCAGCCGCGGCACGAAATAGTTCGAAGGGACGATGACGTCGTACTGGGAATCGCCGCCGGCGCGCAGCTTGGCGAACATCTCCGAGTTGGAATTGAAGAAGTTCTCCACCACCTTGGCGTCGTACTTCTCCTCGAACTGGGTGATGATGTCCGGGTCCATGTACTGGGACCAGTTGAACAGGTAAAGGGTCTTCTGCTCCTGGGCCTGCACGCCGCCGCTGCCGAACAGGCCGGCGAGCAACGCCGTGGCCAGCGTCGTCTTGATGAATGTTCTCATGGCTTCCTCGCTCCTCCCGTTGTCGTACTTGTCGGTCTATCTGGCGGGTCGCACCCGCTGAATGGCGAAGCTGATTACCGCCGCCGTGAATACAGCGAGGATCATCAGCGTCGATATCGCATTGATTTCCGGTGTAATGCCCTTCTTGATGGCGCTCCAGATGAAGATGGGCAGCGTGGTGCTCTCCGGCCCCGCCGTGAAGAAGCTGATCACGAAGTCGTCGATGGACAGCGTGAAGGCGAGGAAAAAGGCGGAGATCACCGCCGGGCGCAACACCGGCAATATGAAGTGCCAGGCCCGCTGCAGGGGCGTGGCGTAGAGGTCCTGCGTGGCCTCGAACAGGGTCGGATCCAGCCCCACCAGGCGGGAGTAGACCAGCAGCGCCACGAACGGCACCTGGAAGCTCACATGGGCGATGATCATGGTGCCAAGCCCCGGCTCCAGCAGCCCGGTGAGGTCGTGGATGGTGATGAAGAAGGTCATCTCCGAGATGCCGTAGACGATGTCCGGCATGACGATGGGCA
>JASFMS010000184.1:0-5127 GCA_050117435.1 Ectothiorhodospiraceae bacterium
TCCTCCGCCGTGAGCTCCAGCCCTTCGCGCTCCCACGGCGGTACCGGCGTGAAGACCTCCACGAGAAAATCCACAAAGGCACGCACCTTGCGCGACAGATGCCGGCGGTGGGGGTAGAGCACGTAGAACGCCGAGTTCTCGTGGGGATATTCGGGGAGGACGGGCACCAGCAGCCCGGCGCGTATGTCCGGTGCTACCAGCCACGTCGACAGGCGGGCGAGCCCGGCTCCGGCTTTCACGGCCTCGTAAAGTCCGTCCGCGGTATTCGCGCGGAAGTTGCCGGTGACGTGCAACACCCGGCGCCCGCGTTCGGCGTCGTCGAACTCCCAGTCGTTGAACTGGGAAAGCTCATAGAGCGTCAGGCAATTGTGCTCCAGCAGCTCTTCCGGCGTCGACGGCGTGCCGTTGCGCTGTATGTAGGAGGGCGCGGCACAGATGATGCGCCGGTTCACGCAGAGCTTGCGCGCAATCAGGGAGGGATCCTCCATCTGCTCGCGCCACTGAATGGCGACGTCGATGCCCTCCTCGACCAGATCCACGTGACGATCCGTGAGCTCGAACTCCATGTTCAGGTCCGGATACCGGGCCAGGAAGTCGTTGATGCGCGGCAGCACCTCGACACGCCCGAACGCCACCGTCGCCGCCACACGCAACGTTCCGCGGGGATTCTCGTTCAGAGACGTTACCGCCTCTTCCGCCTCCTCGATTTCCTGAATGATTCGGGCGCAGCGCTCGTAGTACGCCTGCCCCGCCTCCGTGAGGCTGATGCGGCGCGTCGTGCGGTTGAACAGCCGAACGCCGAGCCGGTCCTCAAGCCGACGAATCTGCTTGCTTACCGCCGAAGGCGTAAGGTCCAGGTCACGCGCCGCCGCCGAGAAGCTGCCCTCTTCGACGGCACGTGCAAAGATCATCATTTCGGCGGCTTGGTCCATGAAATCTGCTCTTGGTGGTCGGATCTGTGAAAATCATTCACAGATTGTGTGCGCGTTCGGGGGATTATTCAACGCCGGCGACGCGTTATCGTCTCTCCAGTCCTGAACGCGAACTGGAGACAGCAACATGAGCCTGCCGAGCACGATCCCCCAATATCGCAATGTCAGCCCGGAAGAAATCAATCACCTCATCCTTCGTGGCCGCCGGCTCCGCAGCCAGGCAATTGCCCGCAGCATCCGGCAGGCCGGGCGTTCCGCAAAGGCCGTGCTGGCACGTGTCGCCCAGCGGTCTGATCTGCCCCGCGACGCCCTCACCCGCTGACGGCCCGCCGGCGAAGGGCTAGCCCCGTTTCCAAAGACCTTCGCCGGCGCCCGAGCCCCGCGCCCCCTCCACACTGAAACGGGTACCGGGGAAGTGCTGATCTCGGGAACCGCCGCACACTTTGCCCCCACCATGCTTGCGGTCTGCCTCTCACGGCGCTACCGTTCAATTATCAATAATAACAGCTGCCTGAAGGCAACTACTCCAGCTCTGTGGCCATGGAATTCGAGGGGGGAGTCAGGCCATGGCGAATATCACCGTCCACCTGGACGTCGAAGAGCGTTCCGGCATCCTGTCCAGCGCCGTAACCAAGCTGCGCCGACACGGGCTCATGCTGGAGCGTCATCAGATGACCAACGGCGACGACGACGTCCAACGCCGTCTGGTTATCGAGGCGAGCGGAGACGTCACCGACCCCGAGGGCCTTCGAGACATGCTCGGCGGCATACGCGGCGTAATCCGGGTCGCCAACATCGAAGGCGTCGAGCTCGCGTCCAAGCCTCCGGCTACACCGGCAGCGGCCGCCACCGAAGAGTCAACGGCATCCGCGGGGGATTCCGAGGAATTGGCGGACCGCGTGGCCCGAGCACACCCGAAGATCATGCAGCTGGTGGAGGAATTCGAATTCAGCCTCTCCGCCGGGGAACGTGAGCCACGCGTGCGGGAACTTGGCCGGGCCGTGGGGGAGAGGGTCGCGCCACGCTACACTCCCGATTCTCCCGTCAGCGGTGTGCCGGATGCCATTGAGCAGGTCGTGGTGCCGGCTCTGGAGCACATCGCCCGCACGGAGCCGGATGGAGAACGGCTCAGAGTCCCCATCTCGCTTTTTACCCGCCGCTACCTGAACAACATGGACCTCGTCTTCGGCGAGGAACTGGACCACTGCTACTACCTGGCCGGCTTTATCGAAGGCATCCTGGCGAAGACGCCGGGGCTCTCCGCGCCGGGCGTGGTGGAGACGAAATGCCGGGCCGTGGGAGACGACACCTGCATTTTCGAGGCCCGGGCGGGGTAATCCGCGCCCCCTTCGTACCGGCCTGTGACGCGCATTCACAAACCTTGTGACCGTCACCCGGATGGCAGACCGCCCATTCGCCGTTACCATGCAACGCAACATGAACGGCGCGAAAAGGCGCTACCTTACGAAGGAGGCACTGCCAGCCATGAACAGCCGCGAGCCCATCCGCCATATCGGGAATTTTTCCGTCGGGGCGGATCATTGCGGTCAGGCAGGCGTGCCGCGAACGGCGAAGGCAGCAGCCCGTTCACGACATACAGCGCGACGCAACCAGCCCTGCCGTGAGCTTCGCATGGCACCGGCGGTCTTCGGACGGCCACTTCTCAGCCAGGGCTGATCGCACGCAATATTCCGGGCCGGTGCCCGGAACACCGACTCTCTCCTCCTCTTGGCCGGCTCCAATGCCGGCTTTTTTTTGTCCGCACCTGCCGAGCGGCCGGATACTGAGCCGCAGATAAACGCAGATGGACGCGAATAACAGGACATTTCATTTAGCCACAGATGGACACGGATGAATCGGATGATTCCAGGGAGGGACTGGGTGCCGAGAAATATACTCTTCGGACTGCGGGCGCCGTGCTATCAAATCGGGACAGAAGGGGCGAACTTGCGCGCTCCGGCCCGGCGGGAACGCTGATACCCTCAACCATCCCATTCATCCTGTTCATCTGTGGCTATACAGCAGCCCGTTCAGGCCATCGCTCGTCGCTCCGCGGCCGACTCCGGTTCCTCGCTGCCTTCCAGCACCGCCGCCACTCGCTCAAGGGTCATCTCCAGCACCAGCCCGCCGTGCGTATCGGGTTCGAGGCCGGCGCGGGCGAGTTGATCCGGGCAGAGCAGTCCGCAATGACCCAGCGTGATCCAGTCCCGCCCGGACCGTGCATCGATACGCATGCTCTGGCGCAGCCCGGGCCGATCTTCGGGCAACAGGCGGTACGCGCCGCCGGGCAGGAGCGCGCGAACGACGGTCTGCACCATTCTCCCCAGGTCCGCGGATCCCACAGCCCCTTGCGCCACGCGAATCAAGGCCAGCTCGTGCCTGCGCACGCCCTCGTCCGTGGCGGCGACCACGCCCGGGCAGACCATAAGGACGTCTTCCGGAGGGTCCAGGGCCAGCCCGTCGAGGATGCCGGGAAGCGCTCCCGCGATCCCGGTTCGGGGGCCAACACGGCGGTGGCCGTCGGCAGCCATGCGCACAACGAATGGCGCCGGACGGAAAAGCTGGCGACGGCACCCCCAGAGCTCGGCAGCCGCCCCGTGGGCACTGGATACGAGATCCTGGAATCCGTGCTGCCCCTCCGCCGGATTCGTGAGATCCCGTTGTCGCAGGATCGCATCGAGCGTCGCCTGTTCCGTCATCGCTGGACTCCCGTCATCAGGGCTATTGTCACGCCATGATCGGCGCATTTTCCGTTCTCGAAACGAAAACGCCCCCGGACCTTTCGATCCGGGGGCGTTTTCCGTGTCTCTACCGCTTGCTAGGCGTCAGGCAACAGGGCACCGGCCCGGATCGATGGTCGACCCAGTAAACCAGTACCAGAAAAAAACGTTGCCACGCACATTGCTCATGTTGCGCACAATATCAGGGTCTCACCCCTTTGGGAAGCCCTGACGACGCCTCTCCCGGCGATCAAGCCATCACGCCCAGCAACCAGTCGAGCAGCCACAGCGACCCCATCCCCACGGCCAGCGTCCACAGCACGCTCCGGCGCCACCACGCCACCAGCGCGGCAAGCAGTCCGGCTAGCAGCCGCGGGTTGTCCAGCGTCAGCCCGCCGCCGTCGCCGCCGTAAATGACCGTGGGCACCACAAGCGCCGCCAGCACTGCCGGCGGCACATAACGCAGCGCCCGATTCACCCGCGCCGAAACGCCGCCCTGCCCCACAAGCTGAATGAAGGACAGGCGCAGAAGAAAGGTCCCGAGACCCACTGCGAGGATCACCACCCAGGTCATTGACGCGGACATCAGCCATGCTCCTCTGCGCGTTCCGAGGGACGACGGCGGCGCGATTCCATCCGCAGCTCGGCCCACACACCGGCGGCGATTCCGGAGAAAGCGCCGGTGATCATTCCCAGATGCATGGGCATGTGGTGGGCCGCGACGGCCACGGTGCCGCCGACCGCCGCCGCAACCAGGCTCGGCCGGCTCGTAATCGCCGGCACCAGCAGCACCAGGAAGCACAGCGGGATGGCGAAGCTCAGCTGCCACGAGGCCGGAACGGCCGCCCCGACCCAGATTCCCAGCGCGGTAGCCACCAGCCAGATGACCCACAGCGGCAGCGCCGCCCCGAAGTAGAACCAGTGCTTGGGCGCGTAGTCCGGGTCCCGAAAGAACCGCGCGATGCTGACCGCGTAGGCCTGGTCCGTGAGCATGTACGCCAGGGGCCATTTCCAGCGCTTCGGAAGCCGGGAAAGATAGGGGGCCAGCGAAGCGCTGTACATCGCCATGCGCAGGTTGATGACCCACGCCGTGAGAATGATGATTCCGGGCCAGACGCCGGCACCGATGAGTTGCGCTGTGGCAAGCTGAGAGGCGCCGGCAAATATGAACAGGGACATTCCCATCGCGCCGGCCGGCGAGAGACCGGCTTCCAGGGCGGCGATACCCGCGGTAAGCCCGAACGGCACAACGGCCGGAAGCATTGGGAGGACCCCGTGGAAGCCGGCGATGAAGGCGTTGCGACTGTTGGGCATTGGACGTCTTGCGATCGCAGTGATTGTTCACCGCACCGATCGATGGAAGGGTGCGCAGGGAGAATTGCCTACTGGCTTTGTGTCAAGAAAGCGCTGAATAAGTCCCGTGTGCCTCTGCGCTCCATGGCGGCCGGACCGCAGTCGAACGAAGCGGCGCGGCG
>JASFMS010000185.1:0-5121 GCA_050117435.1 Ectothiorhodospiraceae bacterium
TCGAGACTCCGCGGACTGGCTGAATCCGCTCAGCGGCAAACGGATGCTGCTGTTCGATGATGAGCCGCTGTCACTGCTGTCCCTGAAGCACCTGCTGGAGAGCTGGCACATCGAGGTCACCCCCTGCGACAGCCGCCGGAATCTGGAGTCCCTCGCCAGCGCGGATCGGCAATGGGATGCCATCGTCCTCGGACTTACCCGTTCTCAACTCGGCGAATCCGAATTCAAGGGCCTGATACCGCAGCTTCACCGCGTTGGCGTGCCCCTGCTCGTCATGGCGAGCACCGTGGACCGCAACGAGCTGAGACTCCTGTATCAGCGCGGGGCCGCCGCCTGCCTGCCGAAAGCGGTGCGCCGACAGACCGTATTCCGCGAGCTCTGCCGCCTCGTGGCGCCGGACAGCGCCGCGGCGACGGGGCAACCGCACGGCCCCTCCTCGATATCCCGCCCCGGCGCCATTCGCCGCGAGAAGACGGTCCTCGTGGTTGACGACAACGACATCAACCGCAAGCTGGTCACCAAGATCGCACTGCGTCACGGCGCCAGGCTCGTGGAGGCGGCAGACGGCAGCGAGGCGGTCGACGCCTGCCGCCAACAGCGCTTCGACGTCATTTTCATGGACATTCACATGCCGGGCATGGGCGGAGAGGCGGCAACCCGCGAGATCCGGCGCATATGCAAGGGGCCAGCCGGGCCACGCATCATCGCTCTCACCGCCAACGCAATGGCGGGCGAACGCAACCGACTGCTCAACGCCGGCATGGACGGATGCCTGATCAAACCGATAACGGAAAAGGACGTCGTGAACGCGCTATTCGGCGGCACGGCGCAGCCAGACCAGTCCGGTTCGGACGACGCGTCCACGGGGGACCGCGGCGCCGTACGCGACGAACTCCGGGAAATGCTCCTGGCCGAGCTCCCCCAGCACCGGGATTCCATCCTTCAGGCATTCCGTGAGGAAGGCCACGAGGCGCTCCGCCTGGCCGTGCACAAGCTGCACGGAGCCGTCAGCGTCTGTGATCTGCCAGATCTGAAGGCCGCCTGCCAGGTACTCGAGGACGCCGCCCTCAATGGCGATAGTGACGTGATACCGGAGGCGATCGAGGAACTGCTCAAGCAATTGCGGTCATTCAGCGGAACCGACGACTCCGGCAGCTCCTCAGGCAAGCGCACCACTGCCTGAGGACTGACCGGCTCGCTTGAGAAACAGCCGCCGGATCAACGGGCCAGAACGACGAAAGCCAGGGCGTACTCGCGTTCGTCACTGATGGAGACGTGCGCCTCATTCGCGCCCAATGCCTCCGCGCGGCGGGCTGCCTCGCCGCCGAAGGTGATCCGGGGCGCTCCGCGCTCGTCGTTGAGCACTTCGATGTCGTGGAAACCAACACCGGCCGCGATGCCCGTACCCAGGGCCTTCACCGCGGCTTCCTTCGCGGCGTAACGGCGGGCCAGAAACGCCACCGGATCATGATAATTCTCCGCCTGCCTGCGCTCCGGCTCGGTGAGGATGCGGGACAGAAAGCGATCTCCGTGACCGTCATGCAGCCGACGAATGCGTGCCACCGCCACCAGATCGGTGCCGATTCCAACCACGCTCACCCGCGCCGTGCCTCCCGCAGCAGCACCTTCATCTCTCTTACGGCGGCGGGGAAGCCGGAAAACAGGGCGCGCGCGACGATACTGTGGCCTATGTTCAGCTCCGTTACACCAGGGATGGCCGCGATCGGCATGACGTTGTGATAGTGAAGGCCGTGGCCCGCGTTGACCTGCAATCCGGCATCGAGGGCAAAGCGAACCGCGTTGCGGACCCGACCCAGCTGCTCCTCCTGTTCCCGTTCGCTCACGGCGTCCGCGTAGTGTCCGGTGTGTATCTCCACGGTCGGGGCGCCTGCCTTTACGGCGGCTTCGAGCTGGGAGAGTTCCGGGTCGATGAACAGCGAAACCCGCACCCCCGCGTCGGCGAGCCGCGCGCAGACATCCCGGGTGCGGTCCAGCTGTCCACTGACATCCAGCCCCCCCTCCGTGGTCAACTCCTCACGTCGCTCGGGCACCAGGCAGCAGTCACGGGGGCGCAGCCGTTCCGCGAGGTTCACCATTTCTTCCGTCATGGCCATTTCCAGGTTGAGCTTCGTCTGCACCATGTCCCTGGCGAGCAGAACATCCCGATCCTGAATGTGACGACGGTCCTCGCGCAGATGCATCGTAATACTGTCCGCCCCCGCGTGCTCCGCCTCCAGCGCCGCCTGCAGCGGCTCGGGATAGCGCGTTCCGCGGGCCTGTCTCAGGGTCGCCACGTGATCCACGTTGACCCCGAGCAATACCTCGTTGCCATGGGATTTCTTCTGCATCTCATCATTCTCCGCTCTAGGGAAACGCTGAACAATTCGCGCGAGCCATTGACCGCTAAGCGCTGCACTCGCTTTGACCGGAGTCGGCTCCGGTCCGAACGAGTACTGAATCCAGTGGTCAACGGCCGCACAGCACGCCCGCAGACAAGGCGCGCTGCGCAGCGCTGTACTGACCGTACAGTCAAGCAGCGCAACACCGGCTGCGAGCGTGCTGTGCGGCCCATTGACCATCGGCCGCCGAACTCGGACCAAGCGGAGCCGACTCCGCTCTAATCGAGTACAGAAGCCGGTGGTCAATGGGCGCTTCACAGCGGCGCTGTGGACCGCGTTGGCGTTCTTGCAAAGGGCTACGGCCATTCACTGCGAACGCCGCCTTGCCACAGCGCCGCTGTGAAACGCAGAGGCACGCGGGAATTATTCAGCGTTTCCTTAATACCCCTTCAGGAAGTTCTGCCGCCGCTGATCAGTGGTGGCCCCTCCGAATCGGAAACATGGCTGAAGCCGGAGGAACGCCTTGGTGGAAGACGGGGACGATCGCGAGCTGGGTTTTCTGCTCTACGACGCGGCGCGGCTGCTTAGACGAGACTTCGACCGCCGTGCAAAGGGGCTGGGTCTGTCGCGGGCGCAATGGTCGGTGCTGGCGCACCTGGCGCGCCAGGAAGGCGTGAAGCAGGCGGAGTTGGCGGAGCTGCTCGACGTGCAGCCGATCACGCTCGCCCGACAGCTGGACCGGTTGGAAGCCGGGGGCTGGGTGCGTCGCTGCTACGACCCCCAGGACCGGCGTGTCCGGCGTCTCTATCTCACGGAAGACGCCCTGCCGGTGCTCGAGGACCTGCGCGAGCTCGGTCGGCAGACACGCAGTCTCGCGCTGCAGGGGCTGGACGGGGAGGACCGTCGTCAGCTGCTGAACCTGCTCTCGGTGGTGAGGGGCAATCTTGCCGCCGGCGGATTCACGAACAATGAGTGAGAGGAGAATGCGAATTCCGATCTCTCTGCGGCAACTCAGACCGGGCCGCCGCGCAGTGCGGGCCGTGTTGCTTCTGGTCGTGCCCCTGATCGTGCTGCTGATCGCCGGGGGCTTCTACCTAACCCGCGGCCGTTACGTGGGTACCGAGAATGCCTATGTACATACCGACAAGGTTGCGGTTTCGGCGCGGGTGTCCGGTCCGGTGGTCTCGGTGCCGGTGAGCGAGAACGAGCACGTCCGCCGTGGGCAGCCACTCTTCCGCGTGGACCCGAAGCCGTATCGACTGTCGCTGCAGCAGGCTGAATCGGCGCTGCAGAGCGTGCGTACGGATCTGGAGACACTGAAGGCCAGTTACCGGGAAAAGCGTCAGGAGCTCAAGGCGGCCGGCACCGACGCCGCCTTCGCCGAGCGGGAGTACAGGCGCCACCAGCGGCTCGCGAAGCAGAAGGTAGTGTCCGATTCCGAGCTGGACAGCTACCGGCACAAACGCGATGCCGCCGATGAGAAGGTTCAGGTCATCAAGCAGTCGCTGGCGCGAATCCGGGCGAGTCTGGGTGGTGACCCGGACGTGGACGTGGAAGCCCACCCCCGGTTTCGCGAAGCGCTCGCCGAGCGCGACGCGGCGGCGCTGGATCTGGCGCACACGCAGGTTTATGCCGCCTTCGCCGGTTTTGCCGCCAAGGTGCCGGAGGTCGGTGATTTCGTCTCCCCGGGCAAGCCGGCCATGAGCATCGTCGCCGGCAGTGGTGCGTGGGTGGACGCCAATCTCAAGGAAACGGACCTGACCCATGTTCATGCCGGTCAGCCCGTGTCCATCGAAGTGGACACCTATCCCGGCGCCGAATGGCACGGCCGGGTGGACAGTATCGCCCAGGCCACGGGCGCCGAATTCTCGGTGCTGCCGGCCCAGAATGCCACGGGCAACTGGGTGAAGGTGGTGCAGCGGGTGCCGGTGCGAATCGCCATCGAGGACGGGCCGCGGGATCTCATGCTGCGCTCCGGTTTGAGTGCCGTGGTGGCGATCGATACCGGCTGGCACCAGCGCGGGCCGGCTTTCCTGCAGCCGCTGGCCCAATGGATCCGCGACCTGATCGAGCCGGCCCACGCCAGGCAGAGGCCGTGAGCGCAGGCACGGACCCACGGCACGCGTCGGAACCCAACCGCGCGCTGGTTACCGTGTCCATCATGCTTGCGACGATCATGCAGGCGGTGGACACGACCATCGCCAACGTGGCCCTGCCGCACATGCAGGGAAGCATGTCCGCAACGTCCGAGCAGATCGCCTGGGTTCTGACGTCGTACATCGTCGCCGCGGCGATCATGACGCCGATGACCGGCTACCTGGCCGCGAGGCTGGGGCGCAAGCGTCTGTTTCTGGTCTCCGTCGCCGGTTTCACCCTATCGTCAGTGCTCTGCGGCGTGGCGGCAACGCTGAGCGAGATCGTTCTGTTCCGCCTGTTGCAGGGCGTTTTCGGCGCCGGTCTGGTGCCACTGTCCCAGGCCGTGCTCCTGGACACGTTTCCCCGAGAGCGCCACGGCTCGGCCATGGCCATGTGGGGCGTGGGGGTCATGGTGGGTCCCATCCTCGGGCCGACACTCGGCGGCTACCTGACCGACGTCTACAACTGGCGGTGGGTCTTCTTCATCAATCTGCCCGTGGGGATTCTGGCGCTCACGGGCATCATGCTGTTCGTCCGTGAGACCGAGCCGGTACGACGCCCGTTCGACGTCTTCGGATTCGCCCTGCTGTCCCTGGCGGTGGGTGCGCTGCAGCTGATGCTGGACCGGGGGCAGAGCCTGGACTGG
>JASFMS010000186.1:0-5107 GCA_050117435.1 Ectothiorhodospiraceae bacterium
GCGTTCGTGCCTCCAGCTCGCCCCGGCTGAGCGCCACCCGTGGGGCCACGGATGCCGCTTCCCGCGCCGGAACCAGGGCGGCCAGCAACGTCCCGGCCAAACCCAGCGCTACACCCTTCGCCAGTGGCAACGGCTGCAGGGCCAGTCCGCCCACGGTCTGGAAGTACAGATCGTTGATGGTGCGCATCACCAGCTCCGTGAGCCCGGACGCCAGCACCATCCCCAGCGGCAGACCGACCAGCGTGCCCACGAGCCCCACCAGCCCGGCATCGCCAAGGACCTGCAGCATTACCTGCCGGCGAGTCACACCCAGCGCCCGCAACGTCCCGATCATGGGGCGGCGCTGCACCACCAGGAAGCTCATGGTGTTGAATACCAGAAACAGCCCCACCACCAGCGCCAGAAGGGAGAGCGCCGTCAGGTTGAGACGGAAGGCCGCGCTCATCTGTGTGAGCGCATTGGCGCGCGCGGCCGCGGGAACCAGCTCCGCCCCCGGCGGCAGAGCCTTCGCCACGCTCCCGGCCTGTCCGTCGTCCAGAATCAGATCGACCCGATCCAGCCGGCCGGTTCGGCCGAGCAGCTCCTGGGCCGTGGCGATGTCCGCGAAGATGAGCCCGGAGAGATCGCGGTCCGGGGCATTCACCACGGTGGACACCACAACGTCCCGCCGCCCGCGCGGCGTCCGCAGCGCCAGGTGATCGCCCACCGATAAACCCAGTCGAGCCGACACCTCGGCGGACACCGCTACCCGGCCGGGGTCCACCAGCATCTCCGTCGGCGCGTCGCCTTCCCCCTCACCAACCCCGAGGTAGCCGCGAAACGGCCCTTCCGCATAGGGGTCCAGACCCAGCAGCGTCATCGGCAGGTCATCCGCACCGGGCACCGTGACACCGCCCTCCACCACCGGCGCCGCCCGGCGCAGGCCAAGGCCCACCCGCAAGCGCCGATAGAGCGATTCCGGCAGTCCCTCCGGCCCGGCAACGATCTGATGCGTCGCCGCCCCCGCCACCCGCTCAACGGACAGCCGCATGGCCTCCCGCGCCGAGACGTTGGCGAGATCCACCGCCACCACCACGGCCACACCAACCGCCACCCCCGTCACCGCCAGCAGCAGCTGCAACGGATGCCGCCACAGCGCCCGCCGCCCGGCGCGCAGCACCAGCCTCATTCCGGTGCCGTCTCCAGCAACGCCCCGGCGCGGATGGTCAGCAACCGGTCCGCCCGCCCCACCACCTCCACGCCGTGAGTCACCATCACCAGCGTCCGCCCCTGCTCGCGACAAAGATCGTCCAGCAGCGACACTACGGCCCGGGCGTTATCGATATCCAGATTGCCCGTGGGCTCGTCCGCCAGAATCACCTCCGGCTCGTGCACCAGCGCCCGCGCAATCGCCACCCGCTGCTGCTCACCTCCAGAGAGCGTGTCCGGCCACGCGCCCTCGTAGCCCGCAAGCCCCACCCGTTCCAGCCACCGACTCACCGTCGCCGCTTCATCACCGCGACCGTTCAGCTCCAACGGCAACGCCAGGTTCTCCGCCACCGTCAGCGTCGGCACCAGGTTGTAAGCCTGAAAAACGAAACCGAGCTTCCGTCGGCGCAAATGCGTCAGCTCCCGATCCGGCAGATCATAGAGGGATCGCTCACCCACTCGCACAGCGCCCGACGTCGGCCGATCCAGCCCGCCAAGAAGGTTGAGAAATGTGGATTTGCCCGAGCCGCTGCGGCCGAGGATGACAACGAACTCACCCGCCTCGATGGCACCGGACACGCCGTCGAGCACGGTACGCCCGCGGCCGCCGTCGTAGCGTTTGGTGAGGTTGTGGAATTCGATCAGGGGCATGGGAGGTAGATTATCGGGGAAGTCAGGGGGACGCGAGGGGGTCGCCACACCACTACCTCCGTTCGCTTTGGCCGCTCGGGAGACCACGAAAGGATACAAAAACAACAAGCGCTGACGCCCGATCGTCATGCGGGTTACACACCTGGGGTAATAGCGAAAACGGCCCGTTTCGGTGGGCACGGTATATGTGGGCAGGTTTTTACACGCGAAACCGCCGTGCATCGAAGAGCTGGCTGCTCGGTTCGGCGCGAGTGGTTATTCAGAAGATCAAGCCGACACGGTCAATGAACAGGTGGGTTGTCTGGCTGAGCGCTTTAATTCGGAAAGCGGTTCCAATATCCCGCCGATCGAACTCGGCCGCTGAAGTGGGCTACTGGCACTCGGAATCCTGAGGGGGCCCTCACCGACCAGACACTAGCCGTCCGTCGCCGGCTCCGACACCGGCTGGGCACGGTGGATCAGCAGATAGGACACGGCCGCGCCGCCGGCCGCCAGGGACATCACCGTGGCCATGGCCGCCGCGTCGCCGCCGAGCACGCCGACGAACCAGCTCGCCACGGCGCCGCAGGTGAACTGGGCGACGCCGAAGAGCGCGGAGGCGGCGCCGGCGGATGTCGGTGCCAGGTCGAGCAGGCCGGCCACGGTGTTGGCGCCGGCGACGCCCACAGTGGAGAGCAGGAAGAACAGCGGCACCGCCACGCCCCAGAAGCCGCCGAAGCCGGTGGCCGTTGTCGCCAGCAGCACCAGGGAGCAGGCGAGCGTATTGGCCACGGCCACGCCCAGCAGCGGGTGATAGCCGAAGCGCATCACCAACCGGCCGTTTGAGGCGGTGCCGATGAGCATGGCGATGACATTGGCACCGAAATAGAAGCCGAACGTGGACTCGCTGACGCCGAACTGGGTGATGTAGACGAACGAGCTCGCGGCCACGTAGGAGAACAGTGCGCCGAACATGAGGCCGCCGCAGGCCAGGTGCAGAACAATCGGCACGCGCTTGAGCAGCGACAGGTAGCCAACGTACTGGGACGGCAAACTGCGGTCGCGGGTGCGCCGATGCGGCGGATGGGGCTCGGAGAGCAGCAATACGAGAGTGCCGATGCAGACGACGGCGTAGACGCACAGCAGCCAGAAGATGTCCCACCACTGCCCCACCGCCAGGATGAATCCGCCGATGACGGGCGCGACCAGCGGCGCGGCGGCCATGACCATGACGACGAAGGAAATCACACTGGCCGCGCGCCGGCCCTCGAACAGATCGCGAACCGCGGCCCGGGACATCACCGGACCGGCGGCGGCGCCGAAGCCCTGCACCGCGCGCGCGGCGATGAGCATGCCCACCGACTCGGACATGGCGCAGGCGGCACTGGCAAGCAGGTACAGTCCCAGGCCAAAGAACAGTATCGGCCGTCTGCCGTAGCGGTCGGACAACGGACCATAGGTGAGCTGGCCGGCGGCGAGTCCGGCGAAAAACAGGCTCAGGCTGTACTGCACATGCGACGGCCGGGCGGCGAAGTACTCGGCAATACCCGGCATTGCCGGCAAATACATGTCGATGGACAGCGGCGCCAGCGCCGTCAGCATGCCGAGGACGCCGATCAGGATGAGAAATTCACGGCGACGTTGTGCGTCGTTCGTCATGGAGCGGGCTCCCGGGGGCAGGCCCGGCGCAGGGCCGGACAAGAAGGCGAAGGCGGTCACCACGGCTGCCGTCAGTCGCCATGAGAGACGGCGCGAGGCGTGTGAGGCTCGAAATTCCGGATATCGGCGCGGGCCGCAGCCGAGATCGAAGGCTACATCATCGAAGTCGTTGCCGTCGGAGGCCGATGCCTACCGGTGATCGACCACGGTTTCCGGCAGAGACGCACGCAGGAACAGGTAGATCCATCGGCGGGAGGCACCGGGTCAGCCAAAGGTGCATCGCGCCATTATGCATATCCGACCCGCCGAGCGTAAGCGTGCCCAAGCAGTATCGACCGGCGGGCCCATAACGGCACCCAGGAAGACTGAAGGGATTTAGGCAAGAGATCGGGCACATGCAGAGGTTACCAAGACAGGGGCCACCCTTGATGGGGCGGCCCCCGACTCCACGTCCGGTTCGCCCGGTACGGCTCGGCGTATACGGGGCACCTGCTGGCGTAACCCCGTCTGACCGAGGGCATTGACGTCATCGCGCGACGCGCTGGTTCACCTCACGCTCCGGCGCCGCCTCGGCTGCACGGCGACGCTGGGGCTACTTTGCCCCGGCTGCATTGCCCCGCACCGTCCGATACGCACCACCGGCGAACCCAATCGGCATTACGATCATGGCGCTTGCCTCCGGGTTCATGGCGTATGGATTGTCGTGCGGAGTGCCGGCGGCAATTGCCGTCGACACGCCGTAGTCTGGGGGCGCGAAGCGGCGGCGACAATAGGGGGCGGTACTGATGGCGCAAACCCTTAAGTGACATGTCGGTTTTACGAAACAGGCACTAAATGCCGAACCGGCATCCCCGGCGAATTCGGTTCACCGCCAGCCGTGTCCCCAGCCGGAATAAAAAAGTCCCGCATGGCGGCATACCCAAACGGTGATGTCCGCGATGCGGGACTCGCCCCGTCTTACGCCGTTACCGACGTTCTATTGCCACTGCCCCTGGTCCCAGGCCATTCGGTCCCAGGTGGAGCCAGCGGTCCCGTCGGAGCTGTCGCTCGCGGAACCACCGCCGCCGCCACAACCGCCAAGGAAAAGAGCCAGAAACAGTACGGCGGCAATTATCAAGCGCTGCATCACCGCCACCTCCTAGGGGATCGTCGCGTATGACGTGCTCGCGGTCTGCCCCGACCCGCCGAGAATGCTGCTGTAGTCGCCATTGGCGGTGTTGCCGCGCCCGCCGCTGATACTGCTGTAGCTCGCCTCGGCCGCACCATCGTACCCACCGCTTATGGCGCCGTACTTCCCGTTCACGACGTTATCGCGACCGCCGGTCACGCTGCTGTACTGCGCGGCCGCTGTGCCGCCGGATCCGCCGCTTACGCTGCTGTCCTCCCCCGAGGCGGTGTTGCCGCGGCCGCCGCTGACACTGCTGTACGCCCCTGCTGCTTCGTTGGCGAGACCGCCGGCCACACCGCTGTAGTCCCCGGACGCCGTATTTCCATAACCGCCCCTGACGCTGCTGGACTCGCCAGATGCGGTATTGAAACGGCCTCCGACAACGCTACTCATCTCGCCAGCCGCCACACTCTCCCGGGAACCGATCACCACTGCGTAGTCGTTGTTCACGACATTGCCGAA
>JASFMS010000187.1:0-5093 GCA_050117435.1 Ectothiorhodospiraceae bacterium
GCAATCCGTCGCCGTGCACCCGGGAGAAGTTGACGCCCGCCTGCTCGAAGACGGCGCCCTCCTTCAGTACCCGGGACCGTCCGCCGCCGCCCTCGGGGCGTTGCCACGCATCTTCCTGGAATCGGGCTTCACCGTCCTCGGTTTCCAGAGCCTCGCAGATGCGATCCTGGAGGCCAAGCAGGTAATCGCGGACGGCGTCGGGATTGGGGTCGGACATGGGCGATCGGGATTCTCGTGGATTACTCGCGCAGGGTAGCGCCGGTCAAACCGTCGATGATACGCGTGGGCCGGTCCAGCCCGCCCACCTTGCCGCTGACCACGGCATCGACGCCCGCGCCGAAGAGCAACCTGGCGCGCAGCGCCGTGCGGGCCGGCCGCCCGCCGCTACGGTTGGCGCTTGTGGAGACCAGCGGACCGCCGAAGGCGCGGCACAGCCCCGCCGCCAGTGGGTGGTCCGTGACGCGCACGGCAACGGTCGCCGAACCGCCGCTGATAAGATCCGATACACGTTCCGTGGCCGGGAGTATCCAGGTCACCGGACCCGGCCAGGTGGCGTCGATGCGCGCCTCCAGTTCCGGGGTCAGCGGCTGTATGTAGGGTTCGAGCTGTTCGCGATCGGCGGCGATGAGGATCAGGCCCTTGTTCGGGGAGCGCCCCTTGAGGTCCAGAATCCGGGCCACCGCGTCGGGATCGTCCGGGTCGCAGCCCAGCCCGAAGACCGCTTCCGTCGGGTACGCGATGACCCCGCCGGCCTGCAGCAGTGCCGTGTAGCGGCTGAGTCGGAAATCGCCGGTTCGCGTCGTCAGCGTCACTTCGAACCGCTCTTGCTCCGGCCCCCGCTGCGGCGGCGCCCGCCGGATTTCTTCTCCGGTGCGTTGGCGATCAGCTCCTGGCATTCGTCCAGGGTGAGGTCGTCCGGCTCACGGCCCTTGGGAATGCGGGCGTTCTTCTTGCCGTCGGTGATGTAGGGCCCGAACCTGCCGCGCAGGACCTTGATCCCGGAGCCGTCGAAGCTCTTTATCGTGCGGTTGGCCTCGGCCTGCTTCTTCTCCTGAACCAGCTCCAGGGCACGCTCGCGGGAAATGGTGTAGGGGTCGTCGTCCTTCTTCAGCGAGGCGAACTTGCTGCCGAAGCGCACGTACGGGCCGAAGCGCCCGATGTTCACCTGCAGTTCCTCGCCTTCCGGCGTCTCGCCGAGATCGCGGGGGAGCTGGAAGAGCGCCAGCGCTTCCTCGAGGGTTATCGTGTCGATGCTCTGGCCCTGGCGCAGTCCGGCAAAGCGGGGCTTCTCTTCGTCGTCCCGGGTGCCGATCTGCGCGAAGGGGCCGAAGCGGCCGAGACGGGCTACCACCTTGCGGCCGGACTTCGGGTCCGTGCCCAGTTCCCGCGCCTGCACCACCTCGTCCCGGGATACCTTGCTCTTCTCCTCCACCCGTTCCTTGAAGGGTGTCCAGAAATCCCGAAGCAGCGGCACCCACTCCCGCTCGCCGCGGGAGATGGCGTCCAGGTCGTCCTCGAGCCGGGCGGTGAAGTCGTAGTCCACGTAGCGGTCGAAGTGCTCGGTGAGGAATTTCGCCACCACCCGTCCGGTATCCGTCGGCTTGAACCGGCGGTTGTCCAGGATCACGTAGTTGCGTTGCTGGAGCGTGGAGATTATGGAGGCGTAGGTGGACGGGCGGCCGATGCCCCGCTCTTCCAGCGCCCGCACCAGGCTTGCCTCGGAGTACCGGGGCGGCGGTTCGGTGAAGTGCTGCTCGGGTCGGATGGCCTTGAGGTCCACCATCTCACCCTCTTCCAGCGGCGGCAGAATCCGCTCCTTGTTCGGGTCGCCCTTGGAGTCGTCTTCGCCTTCCATGTACACCGCCATGAAGCCCGGCGCCTTGATGGTGGAGCCGGTGGCGCGGAAGACGCCGACGTCGCCGGCGGCAAGGTCCACGGATACCGTGTTGATCGTGGCATGGATCATCTGGCACGCCACCGAGCGCTTCCATATCAGCTCGTAGAGCTTCGCCTGGTCCTCGCTGAGGTGGCCTTTCAGGGCATCGGGGTGACGCTTGGCATCCGTGGGACGAATGCCCTCGTGCGCCTCCTGGGCGTTCTTCGCCCGGGTCCGGTACTGATGCGGCTTGTCGGGGAGATTGTCCGCCCCGTAGCGCTCGGCGATGACTTCGCGAATGTTGGCGATGGCCTCCTGGGACAGATTGACGGAGTCCGTTCGCATATAGGTGATCAGGCCGATGGCGCCGCCGCCGGTGTCGATGCCCTCGTAGAGCTGCTGGGCGACGCGCATGGTCTTCTGGGCGGAGAAGCGCAGCTTGCGTGCCGCCTCCTGCTGCAGCGTGGAGGTGATGAACGGAGCCGCGGGATTGCGCCGGCGCTGTTTGCGCTCGACTTTCGTCACGCGCAGCTTGCCGCCAGCCGCCTTCTCCAGACGGGAGGTGGCGTCGGTGGCCTGCTCCTCATTGGTGACGGTGAACTGCTCGACCTTGTTGCCGTCGAGCTGGTAGAGGCGGCTGGGGAAGTCCTGCTTTTCCTTCGTGAGGTCCGCCTCGATGCTCCAGTATTCCTTGGGCTCGAAGCGTTCGATCTCCAGCTCGCGCTCGACGATCATCCGCAGCGCCGGGCTCTGCACGCGGCCGGCGGACAGTCCGCTGGTGATCTTGCGCCACAGCAGTGGCGAGAGGTTGAAACCCACCAGGTAGTCCAGCGCGCGGCGAGCCTGCTGGGCGTTCACCAGTTCCGGGGACAGGCCTCGGGGGTGGTCCACCGCCTCCTGGATGGCTCCCTTGGTGATCTCGTAGAAGACGACCCGGTGCACCGGTTTGTCGTCGAGCACGCCCTTGTCCTTGAGCAGCTCGTAGAGATGCCAGGAGATCGCCTCGCCCTCGCGGTCGGGGTCAGTGGCCAGGTAGATGGCGTCCGCCTTCTTCGTCGCCTTGGCGATGGCGTCCACGTGCTTCGCGTTCTTGTCGATGGTGGTGTAGTGCATCGCGAAGTCGTGCTCGGGATCCACTGCACCTTCCTTGGGCACGAGGTCGCGCACGTGGCCATACGAGGCCAGCACCTGGAAGTCCGATCCCAGGTACTTGTTGATGGTGCGCGCCTTGGCCGGCGACTCGACGATTACCAGATTTTTGCCCATAGAACCAAACTGCGGTCTCCGGCTGCTACCGGGGAATGAGGGACGGCGTGGAGGAGGGAGTTTCTAGTGGAGGATTTGCGCCGGATTGTCGAAGATAAGGTTCTCCATCCAGGCATAGGCCTCTTCCTGTCCCGGCTGGCTGAAAAGGACCATCAGGACGATCCATTTCAGGGTGTCCAGATCGATCTCCTCGTCGTCCAGCGCCATCATGCGGTCGATGGCCAGCTCCCGGCTGGCCGGCGTGAGTATACCGGCCTGTTCGAGAAAGAGAAGGAATCCGCGGCACTCGCGGTCGAGCTTTGACATCTCCGCGTCGGTAAACACGCGTACGGAGTGGCCGCAGCTGGTGCCCGGGTTCGGATGGTTGCGGGAATCGGACAGACCGTCCAGCCATTCGAACGCCTTGCCGATCTCCGGCCGGCTGAATCCGGCTTCGAACAGCTCCGACTCCAGTACGTCCCTGTCCGGATGAAGCACCTCTTCATCGTAGAAATAGTTCTCGAACAGGTACATCAGGACGTCGAATACGTTCTCTTTCATCATCCCTCTTGGCCACCGATCCGGGCGTAACGGCCACCCGCAACGGCGGCCACTATACCCTTTAACTCCAGTACGAGGAGCATGGAGGAAAGCGTTTCGGGCGTCAATGCGGTGCGCTGCAACAATACATCGAACGGCACAGGGTCGTGGCCGAGGGCGTCCAGGACCGCCCGGTAGTCCCCGTCAAGGGCCGGTGGCTCGGTGGCCGCCCCCTTTTCCGCCGCATCCGCGGTGCCCGGCGATGCTTCCGGAAGCTCCACCGGCGGCAGTTCCTCAAGGATGTCCGCCGTGGATTCAACCAGCTTCGCGCCGCCTCGGATCAGGGCGTGACAGCCGCGGGCCAGGGGGTTGTGAATCGAGCCCGGAATGGCGAAAACCTCCCGGTCCTGCTCCAGAGCGTGCCGCGCGGTAACGAGCGAGCCGCTGCGCACGCTCGCCTCTACCACGAGTACGCCCAGCGACAGGCCGCTGATGAGGCGGTTGCGGCGGGGGAAGTGCTCGCGGCGGACGCCGGTACCCACCGGAAACTCCGTGACCAGGGCGCCGTCGGCGCTGATCTCCCGCGCCAGATCGCGATGGCGAGCCGGGTAGATGCGATCGGCGCCCGTGGCCATGACGGCCAGTGTCGTACCGTCCGCGTCCAGGGCGCCCCGGTGGGCGGCGCCGTCCACACCGAGGGCGAGCCCGCTCGTGATGGCCAGTCCGGCGCGGGCGAGATGAAAGGCAAAGTCCGTGGCGTTGGCGACGCCGCCGCTGGTTGCGTTGCGACTGCCCACAATTCCCAGTTGAGGCGTAGACAGCGCCTGCGGATTGCCGGTCACGAACAGCAGGGGCGGGGCGCCGGGCAGCTCCCGCAGTTGCGCGGGGTATGCCGGATCAGCCAGCGTGACGACGTGGTTGCCGTCCTTCTCGAGCCAACGCAGGTCGGGCGCGGCGGCGTCCTCGGAGACCCCGGCCGCTGCTTCCAGAATCCGGGACTCGATCCCCGAGCGCGCGCGCAGGGCGGAGGACGCCCCGAAAAAGGCGCCGGGGTCGCCGAAATGGCGCAGAATCTCCCCGAACGCCCTGGGGCCGATCCCCGGCGCGCGCCAGAGTCGGAGCCACGCAGCGAGGTCGGCCGCGGGCGTCGTTTCAGGGGCTGCGGGCAATGTCGCCCACCGTCATGGCGCGTGTTGCCTCCATGATCAGGGCGAAGCTCATCTCCGGGTAGGTGCGGAAGATGATCATCGCCCCGGCCTTTTCGTCCGGCAGGGTGACCATTTCCTCTTCCTCGGAGTAGCGGTCCTTGACGGTGCGGCCGCGTTTGAACACTTCCAGTACGTGTCCCGGCTTGAGTCCGTCCCCGCTGCCGCGGTTGATCGCGACGACGTCGTACTGGCCGATCTGGGTGACGCCGTCCATCACCGCGATA
>JASFMS010000188.1:0-5084 GCA_050117435.1 Ectothiorhodospiraceae bacterium
TCAACGTTTGCGGCAGGCGGTGTCCGAAGCGAAAATCGACTGCCGTGGCGAGGCGCTAAGGGTCACCGTCAGCCTGGGCGTCAGCACGCTGCGCGCCGCCACGCCCAATCATGAGCGCCTGCTCGACGAAGCCGACACCGCCCTCTATCAGGCGAAGCGAGCGGGCCGGGACTGCGTCCGCGTATTCGATGCGACCTCTGACGCGGGCACGGTCTGAGCGCCGCCGACCCCGATCGGTTGGTGGCTCCGCCGGGGCGTGATACGTTCTCGCCCTCCGCTCCTACCGCCGCGGCGTCCCGATCATGAACGAACTCATGCAGTGGCTGCTCCCATGGCAGGTATCGCCTCTGGCCCAGATCGTTTTCTGGGGGGCGGCGCTTTGCTACATCGTCGGCCTGGTCCGGCGACGGCGCGAGGGAAGGCGCGATGGCTTCCTGCGGCCGCTGGCCTTTTTCGTCGGGCTGGCGCTCATGTACGCCGTGATGCAGACCCGTCTGGACTACTATGCCCAGTATCTCTTCTTTGCCCACCGTGCCCAGCACCTGGTGCTGCACCATCTGGGACCGTTCCTGGTGGCGCTGGCGGCGCCCTGGCCCGCCATCGGCCGCGGCATGCCCTGGCCGTTGAATCGAATCTCGCGCCTGCCCCCGGTAAGACTGGGCTACCGGGCGCTGCAGCAGCCGGCCGTGGCCGGATTGCTGTTCGTCGGGCTCATCTACTTCTGGCTCGTTCCCGCGGTGCACTTCGACGCCATGATAAGCCACCGGCTCTACTGGGTGATGAACGCCAGCATGGCCATCGACGGCCTGTTGTTCTGGTGGTTGATGCT
The DNA here is from genome assembly GCA_050117435.1 of Ectothiorhodospiraceae bacterium. Taxonomy (GTDB): domain Bacteria; phylum Pseudomonadota; class Gammaproteobacteria; order Nitrococcales; family Nitrococcaceae; genus JASFMS01. The sequence continues at coordinate 830 of JASFMS010000188.1, forward strand.
GGAGCGCGGCGAGCCCGGCGCGACGCCTCGCCTGCCTTTCGGTCGACGCATCCTGGTTCTGGCACTGGTGATGCCGCCGCAGATCGTTCTCGGTGCCTATATCACCTTCAGCAGCAGCAACCTGTTCGACGTCTACGCGGTCTGTGGCCGCGCATTTCCCATCGCCCCACTGGTGGATCAGCAGATCGGCGGTCTCATAACCTGGATTCCCGCCGCCATGATGAGCGTCGTCGGCGCCCTTGTGGTGCTAAGCTTCCGGCTGCGCGGCGACCTGGAGACCGACAGTCGCGGCGACGATTCCCTGGAGATAACTGCATGAGATGGCTTTCGCTGGTTCTGACCGTCGCGCTGCTCGCCGGCTGCGGCGGCGAATCGTGGCATACCAAGGATATTGACGGCCTGATGCCGGATCTGGCGTTCACGCTGACGGGAGAGGGTGGAAAAACCGTTCACGGCCGCGAGTATCGCGGGCAGGTGACCCTCGTCTACTTCGGCTACACCTACTGCCCCGACGTCTGCCCCATGACCCTGGCCCGGCTTTCGTCCGTTCTGGACCGGCTGACGCCGGCACAGCGGGACGATGTCAGTGTCCTGTTCGTTTCCGTCGATCCACGCCGCGATAGCCCCGAACGGCTGGCCAAGTACACCGCAGCGTTCGGCAAGGACTTTGCCGGTCTCACCGGGACCCAGGACCAGCTCCAGGCCCTGACCAAGCGCTACCGGGTGACCTACGGCTACGGCGACGGCTACCCCGACGGCTACTACAACGTTTCCCACAGCAGCGCGGTGTTCGTCTTCGACGAGGAGGGGCAGGCGAGGCTGATGTTTCGGGACGGCGATTCGGTTGATGCGATGGTGGGGGATTTGAAGCGGTTGATTGGCTAGATTTGTTAATCGGTTAGTCGGTTAGTCGGTTAGTCGGGAACGACGGCGGCCGTGCGCCAGCGGCGCCGGCCGCCTTCCCGATTAACCGATCAACGAATCAACCGATTATCGAACAATCACTCAAACAGATCCTTGTCCGTCACCGCGCCGAAGCACGCCGAGCTCACCAGCTTGGCGTACTTGCCGAGGACGCCGCGGCGGTAGTTCGGGGGACGGGGCTGCCAGCGTTTGCGCCGCTCCGCGAGCTCCGCCTCGGACACGTTGAGTTCCAGGAGGTTACGGTCGGCGTCGATGGTGATCTCGTCGCCTTCCTCCACCAGAGCGATGGTGCCGCCCACGGCGGCCTCCGGGGCCACGTGGCCCACCACCATGCCGTATGTGCCGCCGGAGAAGCGGCCGTCGGTGATCAGGCCCACGGAGTCACCCAGTCCGCGTCCGATAATGGCGGACGTGGGCGCCAGCATCTCCCGCATGCCGGGCCCGCCTTTGGGGCCCTCGTAGCGCACCACGATCACGTCGCCGGCCTGAATGCGGTCCGCCAGGATGGCTTCCAGGCATTCCTCCTCGGAATCGAATACCCGCGCCGGGCCGGCAATCTGGCGTTTCTTGATGCCCGTGACCTTGGCCACGGCGCCTTCCTCCGCCAGGTTGCCCCGGAGTATGGCGAGGTGGCCCTGGGCATACAGGGGATCGTTGAAGGCGTGAATGATCTCCTGGTCCGCCGGAGGCTCGCCCGGCACATCCGCCAGCAGCTCCTCGACGGTCTTGCCGGTCACGGTCTGGCAGTCGCCGTGGAGCAGGCCGTTGACCAGGAGCATCTTCATGACCTGCGGCGTGCCGCCCACCTCGTGGAACTGGCTGGTGACAAACCGACCGGACGGCTTCAGGTCACAGAGCACCGGCACTTTGCGGCGAATGACCTCCACATCATCGATGGAGAAGTCCACCTCCGCAGCGTTGGCGATGGCGAGCAGGTGAAGCACGGCGTTGGTGGAGCCGCCCAGCGCCATCACCACGGCGAAGGCGTTCTCGAATGCCTTGCGGGTCATGATGTCGCGGGGCAGGCGCTGGTGCCGCACCGCCTCCACCAGCGCCTCGGCGGCGCGTGCCGAGACCTGCTGCGCCTCCGGATCCACCGCGGAGACCGTGGAGGAGCCCATGAGGCTCATTCCCATTGCCTCGAAGGCGCTGGACATGGTGTTGGCGGTGTACATGCCGCCGCAGGAGCCGGCGCCCGGGCAGGCGTTCTTCTCCACGCCCTTGAGGTCCTCGTCCGAGAGGTTGCCCGCAGCGTGCTGCCCCACTGCCTCGAAGGCGCTGACAATGGTCAGGTCCTGGTCCTTGTAGTGACCGGGCTTGATCGTGCCGCCATAGACGAAGATCGCCGGAATGTTGAGCCGGGCGATGCCGATCATGGCGCCGGGCATGTTCTTGTCGCAGCCGCCGGTGGCGAGCACCCCGTCCAGGCGCTGGCCGTTGCACACGGTTTCGATGGAGTCGGCGATGACCTCACGGGATACCAGGGAGAACTTCATGCCCTCGGTGCCCATGGAGATGCCGTCGGAGATGGTAATGGTGCCGAAGCTTACGGGCATGGCGCCGGCGCCGCGCAGTGCCTCTTCGGCCTTGGCGGCCATGGGGCCGATGCCCATGTTGCAGGGCGTGATCGTGCTGTGGGCGTTGCCGACGCCGATGATCGGCTTGTCGAAGTCCCCATCCTGGAACCCCACGGCGCGCATCATGGCGCGGTTGGGTGTCCGCGCGACGCCCTGGGTGATAACGCGGCTGCGGCGGTTGTCGGCCATCTATCTCTCCTCGGTTCGGCGTGATGCGGTTGCCCGCGGTGCCCGCTTTCCGAAAGCGCTAGCGGAAAGCCCCGTATTGTAGCAATGCCCGCCGGTGAATGGAGCAGATCGCCGCCGATCGCTTGCCTGGTCCAAGTGGTCCGACAATTGCCCGGCATTCGCTTCCCTGTGAACGGGTCGACGCTGGCCCGGCATTCCGGGGCTATAATCGGAAGCTGTCGCTGCCTGTCTGGACGACACTATCGAAAGGTTCGGTCGCCCGGGATACCGATGAGAATTTCCGCCAACAACCCGGGCTCGGCTGTTCACGCGAACGGCACGGGCCAACGATACAATGCCACCGGCAGGGATTCGCCCGCTGCAGCCGGCAACGAGCCTGCTGCGCGCGACAGTCAGGTCGCAGCAGCGCGGAAACTGCAGCAGCTCCGCTCCCGGGATCGGGAGGTGCGCGCCCACGAGCAGGCCCATCGGGCAGCCGGCGGAGACCACGTCGGGCCGGCCCAGTATGACTACCGGCGAGGGCCCGACGGCCGGCTGTACGCCGTCGACGGCGAGGTTTCCGCTGATCTGGGCCGCGCGGAGAGCCCGGCGGCGACGCTCGAGAAGATGGAGACGCTGCGGCGTGCGGCTTTGGCGCCCGCTGAGCCGTCCGCCCAGGATCGGCGGGTCGCGGCGCAGGCGGCGGTCAAGGCGGCCGCGGCCGCTGCGGAGCTGCGAGCGGGTGGCGCGGTGGAGGGGGATTACTACGAACGCGGCCGGCCGGATCCGAGCGCGGCGGTGCTGCCGCCGGCGGTTCGGGCCTTCGCCCAGGTGGCCGCAGCGGACCGCGGCGAGCTCGTCTCCGTTGGCGGACGGCTGGATACCTTCGCGTGACACGGCTTCCTTCCGTGTACGCCGCCTTGCGATAATCCGTCGCTTCGACGTTGACGGGGGCTCGCATGACACCGTGGGAACACTACCAGGAGGACCTGAAAGATCCGTTCTTCGTCCACGACGCTGCGCAGAAGCGAGCCGTCGCCAGCCTGCAGGGCCTGTACGAACGGCTGATGTCGGCGGATCCTGCCCCTTCCGGGCTGAAGGGGTGGTGGGCCAGGGTGCGCGGCGAGAGCCCCGAGCTCGTTCGCGGCCTTTATATGTGGGGGGGTGTCGGCCGTGGCAAGACCTACCTGATGGACACGTTTTTCGAGTGTCTCCCCTTTGCCGAGAAACGCCGGCTGCATTTCCACCGTTTCATGGGGGAGGTGCATCGTGAACTGAAACAGTTGCGCGATCAGCAGGACCCGCTGCGGCTGATCGGCGAGAAGTGGGCCGAGGGAACGCGGGTTCTGTGTTTCGACGAGTTCTTCGTCTCCGATATCGCCGATGCCATGATTCTCGGTGGGCTGCTGAAGACGCTTTTCGAAGAAGGCGTCACGCTGGTGGCCACCTCCAACACGCCCCCGGACGATCTGTACCGCGATGGTCTGCAACGCGAACGCTTTCTGCCGGCCATCGACCTGCTGAACCGCCATACCGACGTGCTGAACGTGGACGGCGGCAGCGACTACCGGCTACGGTTTCTCGAG
>JASFMS010000189.1:0-5080 GCA_050117435.1 Ectothiorhodospiraceae bacterium
GGGAGCTTGCCGACGTGGAGCGGGGCCGCAGGGATGCGCTTTCCGAGACCTACCCCAGCGAAATCACCCGTCTCACACACAACCTGAACACGCTCATCCACGCCGAACGCGATCGCAGCCGGCGTTACCGGGAGTCCCTCGACAATCTCGCCCACAGCCTGAAAACGCCGCTCGCGGTGCTCCGGGGCGCGCTGCGCAGCCGCAGGAGTGAAGAGCTGGAAGCTGCGGCGGACCAGATCCAGCGCATCGACCGCAGCATCGACTATCACGTGCGCCGAGGCGCGGCGGCGGGCCGATCGCGAATGGCCGCCGGCATTCCGCTGCAACCGGTGACCCAGCGTCTGGTGCGCGCCCTGGAGCGGGCTTACGGCGAAAAAAATGTGTCCTGCACCATCGCCGTCGACGAGACGCTGCGATTCGCCGGCGAGGAAGACGATCTCATGGAGCTGCTCGGTAACGTCCTGGACAACGCCTGGAAATGGTGCCGTAGCAGCATCCGCGTGGAGGGACGCAAGTCGGCACACGGCAATGCCGCCGGCGCCGCACTGCGCATTGTCGTTTCCGACGACGGTCCGGGCATCCCGGAACCGGTGCGCGACAGGGTCACCGCGCGCGGTATGCGCCTCGACCAGCAAGTCCCCGGCGAGGGGATCGGGCTGTCGGTGGTGCGGGAACTGGTGGAGGCCTACGCCGGCCGGCTGTCCATCGAGGCGGCGGACGGCGGCGGCACGCGCATCGTCATGGATCTCCCGGCGGCCGTGGCATCGTAGTCGCCGGTGGCGCCGACCCGGACAGCGGCGATACCATCGGCCCATGCGAACCGACATCGATATTGATGCGCTGAGAGAGCGACTGCTCGCCCGGCGCCAGGCGCTGACCGAGCACGCGGACATGCGCGACCAGGCTGCCGACACCGTGGAACTGGACCAGACGCGAACCGGACGCCTGACGCGCATGGACGCCATGCAGGCGCAGGCCATGGCCCAGGCCAGCCGCTCCCGGGCACAGGCCGAGCTCAAACGCATCGCCGCGGCCCTGCGCCGCATGGACGAGGGAGAGTATGGATACTGCCTGCACTGCGACGAGGATATTGCCGCCGGACGCCTGGAAGCCGACCCCTCCACGCCGCTGTGCATCCATTGCGCCGACGCCGCCGAACATCGCTGAGGACCGAACCCCATGACCGCATTCGACCATGCCTCCGGCCGCGAGCTGGTGGAGGGCGTGTGGGAGGACTCCATCCTACCCGCCCTTATCGAGTACATTCGCATCCCCGCGAAGTCCCCCCATTTCGACGCCGATTGGGCGGAATCCGGCCACATAGACAACGCCATCGCTCTCGCCGAAAAGTGGTGCCGCGAACAACCCGTCAGGGGGATGGACGTGGAGGTCGTGCGGCTGCCGGGCCGCACACCGGTACTGATGCTCGACATCGCCGGTGACGCGGACGGCACGGTCCTGCTCTACGGCCATCTGGACAAGCAGCCGGAAATGACCGGCTGGGACACGGACAAAGGGCCGTGGAGCCCGGTCATGACCGGCGACCGTCTCTACGGTCGCGGCGGCGCCGACGACGGCTATGCCGTGTTCGGCTCGCTCACCGCCATCCGCGCGCTTCAGGAACAGGGGGTTCCCCACGCACGCTGCGTGGTGCTCATCGAGACCTGCGAGGAGAGCGGGAGCTACGACCTGCCCCATTACATCGAGGCGCTGGCCGATCGCATCGGCGAGCCGGAGCTGGTCATCTGCCTGGATTCGGGTTGCGGCAACTACGAACAGCTCTGGCTGACCACGTCACTTCGCGGCATGGCCATGGGCGACCTCTGCGTGGACATCCTCACCGAAGGCGTGCACTCCGGGGACGCCAGCGGCGTCGTGCCTTCCAGTTTCCGCATCGCGCGGTCCCTGCTGGATCGCCTCGAAGACCCGGAGACCGGACAGATACGACCCCCCGAGCTGCTGGCGGACATCCCCGCAGAGCGCCTGGAACAGGCGCGGGCGGCGGCGGACGTGCTGGGCGATGCCGCCCACGAGAAATTCCCGTTCGTCACCGGTGCCCGGCCCATGGGCAGCGAAACCGCCGAGCGAATCCTGAACCGGACCTGGCGGCCGGCGCTTTCCGTCACAGGTGCCGACGGCCTGCCCGGCCTGGACAGCGCCGGCAACGTGCTGCGTCCGCGCACCGTCCTTCGGCTGTCACTGCGCCTTCCGCCCACGGTGAACGGCGGTGCCGCCACCCAGGCGGTGAAGTCCCTGCTCGAAACCGATCCGCCCTACGGTGCAAAGGTGGAATTCCGCGATGGCGGGGCAGTCACCGGCTGGAACGCACCGCCGCTGGAGCAGTGGCTCGCCGATACCGTTCAACAGGCGTCCCGGGACTGGTTCGGCAAGCCCGCCGTCCAACTGGGCGAAGGCGGCAGCATCCCGTTCATGGGCATGCTGGGCGAACGGTTCCCGAGAGCCCAGTTCCTCATCACCGGCGTACTCGGCCCCGGCTCCAACGCCCACGGACCCAACGAGTTCCTGCACGTGCCGACGGCCAAGCGCGTCACCGGAGCCGTTGCCACGGTGCTCGCCGGTCACGCGCAGCGGATCGGGTGAGGCGAGACGCTTGTTCCAGCCGCAGATGAACGCGGATGGACGCGGATTAGAGATGTAAAGACAGCCAGGACGCGGCGACTTGCGGGTACGCCTTGCCCAACACGGCCCTGTAGACCAGTTTCACGCTGAAGATTCGCCGCGAGGGCGAGGCTCCCACGCCGCAATAACCTGCGCGGGAAAATCAATGGGTGTGGTGGCAGCGCCCACGCCGCGAATCCCCGACGGTTCGCAGGCAGAGCGCAATAATGCCCATCGTCCCTGAGTCCGGAAGGGACGGATTTTCCGCCAGCCACAGATGAACACGGATGAATCGGATATCAGAAGGCTCGGCTGGACATCGCCGCGAGGACAGCTGACTAGCGTCGCCTACGTACGCGGAAGTCGGAACGCGCGCATTCCGAAAAATTGGCGTCCATCGGCGTTCATCTGCGGCTGAAAATCCGCTTCCCCGGGCTTGCAGAGGGTTCCCGTTGGCAATGGCGGGAGGCAAGAACCGCCGTTCCGGAACCGGACACTATCCGATTCATCCGTGTTCATCTGTGGCTGACAAACACGCGAGCGCTGCTCACTGGCCAACCGTCAATGCCACGGACCCCGTGTACTCGAACGGCACCCGGAAGCCGAAGTCGCTCAGTTTCACGCGCCCGCTGAGATCATAGTCCAGGGATTGCGGGGGCCGGCTCTGCCAGCGTCGAAGACGGTCCAGGTTATCCAGCAGGCTGGTGGTCACCGGCACCTGCACGACGGCCTCGCCGCTGGCCGGCACGCTGACGCGCTCGCTGGCCACGCCGGTAGCGAAGCGCTCGCCGTTGAGCTTGAGCTCGTAGTCCATGCCGGCGATGTTGAGACTGAAATCGTTGGGGTTCTGGACACGCAATCCGAGCTCGAAACGCTGCTCCAGCAGTCCCGCCTCGATCAACCGCACGGAGGAAAGGCTGACTCGCGGGGATTCCACCTTGGGCCGCATTGCGGCGCAGCCTGCAGCGAGGAGACTCACCAGCACAACAACCACTGAACCGACACGACGCCACGAAATGCCTTCCACGTTCACCTCCCACGCTGTCCGGTCCAACGACGTTTCCGGATTCAGTTCAGCCGATGGCGGAACATCCAGCCGGCGAGCACCAGCGTCACAACCCCGATGACCGCCAGCGGCCAGAACTGATCCCAGAGCAGAGCGGCCGAGGCACCCTCAAGAAACACCCCGCGCAGGATGGTCATGAAGTAGCGCATCGGGTTGGCCAGCGTCAGATACTGGACGGCCAGCGGCATGTTGGCAATGGGCGTGGCAAAGCCGGAGAGGATGACCGCCGGCACCATGTAGAGGAATCCGCCGAGAAGCCCCTGCTGCATGGTGACGGAGAGCGAGGAGATCATCAGGCCCACGCCCACCGCCGCGAGGAGAAACAGCATTACGCCCGCATAAAGCGTCGCCAGGCTGCCGACCAGCGGCACCTGGAACCAGAACACGGCGATACACAGAATCAGCGTCGCTTCCGCCAGGCCGATGATGAATCCGGGCAGGGCCTTACCCAGAAGGATCTCCCCGGGTCTCATGGGAGTCACCAGCAGCTGGTCGAATGTGCCCTGCTCCCTCTCCCGCGCCACGGACAACGCCGTGACCGTCATTACCACCACCTGGAGCAACAGCCCGATGATGCCGGGCACGACGAACCAACGGCTCTCCAGATTGGGATTGAACCAGGCACGCGTCACCAGCTCCCCCGGCGGCTGACGCCAGCCGTTGTCCTCTGCCCACCGCCGGGAAAAACCGTCCACGACCTCGCGGGCATAGCCCTGGACGATGGAGGCGGTATTGGAGTTGCGGCCGTCCACCAACAGCTGTACCGCCGCGGACTCGTGACGCAGAAGATCGCGCGTGAAGTCCGGGCCGATGTGCACCACGAGCAGAAGCTCACCGCGGCTTAGCAGGTCCCTTGCCTGCCCGAGGCTGTCCACGCCGGCGACCTGCCGGAATGCCGAGGCGCCCTGAAAACGCGCCGCAAGCTCCCGGGCGGCAATGCCGCCGTCCTGGTCGTAGACCGCATAGTGCACGTTGGTCACGTCCAGCGTCGCCGCATAGCCGAACACGAAGGTCTGAATCAGCGGCGGCACCAGCAGGATCACTCGCCCCCGCGGATCCTTGAGCAGGGTGACGAATTCCTTGAGGACCAATTGCCAGATTCGCGCAAGCATCGGGGTCTAGTCCAACCGTTTTCGGGACCGCTTCACGGTCACGCCCAGGAAGATGAACGCCATGATCAGCAGCGCCAGGCTGTCCGCCGCGATCACCGGCCAGATGTCGCCGGCGAGAAATATCGTGTGCAGAGAGGAGACGAAGTACCGCGCCGGCACGATGTGCGTGATCAGCCTTATCGGGAGAATCATGCTGTTGATGTCGAAAATGAACCCGGACAGCAGGAACGCCGGCAGGAAGGTGGTGATGATGGCGGCCATCCCGGCCACGAACTGGCTGCGG
>JASFMS010000190.1:0-5060 GCA_050117435.1 Ectothiorhodospiraceae bacterium
GGCGGCGGAGATGCTGCTGGGGGGAACCACCTGCTTCGCGGACATGTACTTCTTCCCGGAAGTGGCCGCCCGGGCGGCCAGCCACGCGGGCATGCGCATGGCCGCGGGGATGATCGTCATCGACTTCCCGAGCACGTACGGCGAGGGGCCCGAGGACTACATAAACAAGGGCCTCGCGCTGCACGATGCGTACCGCAACGACCCGCTGGTGACCACCTTTTTCGCGCCCCACGCCCCCTATACCGTGTCGGAGGGCAACCTCGCCCACCTGCGCACGCTGGCCGACGAACTGGATCTGCCCGTACAGATCCACCTCCACGAGACCGCTTTCGAGGTTCAGCAGTCTCTGGAGCAGACCGGCGAACGGCCCCTTGCGCGCCTGGACGCTCTCGGGCTGCTCTCGCCGGGGCTGATGGCGGTGCACATGACCCAGCTCAACGACGCGGAGATGGACCGGCTGGCCGAGTCCGGCGCCAGCGTGGTGCACTGCCCCGAGTCCAACCTCAAACTGGCAAGCGGTTTCTGCCCGGTGGCGGAACTCGGCCGGCGAGGCGTGAATCTGGCGCTCGGAACCGACGGTGCGGCGAGTAACAACGACCTGGACATGTTCGGCGAAATGCGCACCGCCGCCCTGCTGGCCAAGGGCGTCGCCGGCGACGCCGGCGCGCTGCCGGCCCACGAAGCGCTGTACGCGGCGACGATGGGCGGCGCCCGCGCGCTGGGTCTGGCCGACATCATCGGTTCCCTGACCGCGGGAAAATCCGCGGACGTGGTTGCCGTCGACCTCGGCGGGGTCGCCAGCGCGCCCGTCTACCACCCCATCTCGCACCTTGTTTACGCCACCGACCGGCAGCAGGTGAGCGACGTCTGGGTGGGCGGCCGCCACCTGGTCAATGAGCGCCGGCTGACCACCCTGGACGAGCATGCTGTGACGCAGCATGCAGCCCACTGGCGTGATAGGATTTCCCCATGAATGCCGCCCGCAAGCGACCGGAAACGCAAGGCGTGAACGTCAACCCCCGGGAACTGGAGAAGTTCGACCGGGTTGCCAGCCGCTGGTGGGATCCGGAGAGCGAGTTCAAACCGCTGCACGACATCAATCCCCTGAGGCTGGACTACATCGAGGCCTGCGCACGGGGACTCCAGGGCCGCCGGGTGGTCGACGTCGGCTGCGGCGGGGGGCTGCTTGCCGAAGGCATGGCCGAGCGCGGCGCCGAGGTGCTGGGTATCGATCTGGCCCCGCGCAGTCTCGATGTGGCACGTCTCCATGCCCTGGAGAGCGGCGCCAACGTGAGCTACGAGGAGATCGCCGCCGAGGATCTGGCGGCTGAGCGGCCCGGCGAGTTCGACGTGGTCACCTGCCTGGAGCTGCTGGAGCACGTCCCCGAACCGGCCTCGGTGGTGGCGGCCTGTGCGCGGCTGGCCCGCCCCGGCGGCACGGTGGTGCTCTCCACCATCAACCGCAACCCCAAGGCCTACGCCCTCGCCATCCTCGGGGCAGAGTACATTCTGCGAATGCTGCCACGCGGCACCCACGACTACACACTGTTCATCCGGCCGTCGGAACTGGCGGCCTGGTGCCGGACGGCCGGGCTGACGCTGCACGGCATGCGCGGCATCGCCTACAACCCGGTGACGCGGAACTACCGCCTCGCCGACGATGTCTCAGTGAATTACCTGGCCCACTATTCGAAACCCGAAGAGCCGTAATGCTGGACGCTCCCGCGGCAAAGGCCGTACTGCTGGATCTGGATGGCACCCTGCTGGACACGGCGCCGGACCTCATCGGTAGCCTCAACGACCTTCGCGGCGAACACCGACTGACGCCCATTCCCAACGGCCAGATGCAGTCCGTGGTCTCCCACGGCAGCGCGCCGATGATTCGGCGCGGCTTCGATATGGAGCCTGCCGACCCGCGTTTCGAACCTCTGCGCCAGCGCTTTCTCGATATCTACCGCGCCCGCATCAGCCGCGAAACCCGGCCGTTTGACGGCATGGCGGAGCTGCTGGATGTCCTGGACACCCACAGCGTCCCCTGGGGCATCGTGACCAACAAGCCGGGCTGGCTCACGCGGCCGCTGGTCGAGGCCCTGGACCTGACCACACGGGCGGCCTGCCTGGTGACCGGGGACTGTCTTCCACGGCGCAAGCCCGATCCTTCCCCCGTGCTCCGGGCATGCCACGATCTCGGACTTCCGCCCTCGGATTGCGTGCTGGTGGGAGACGCGCAACGGGACGTGGAGGCCGGCCAGCGTGCCGGAACCCTCACGCTGGTGGCGCTTTTCGGCTACATCAACGCCGAGGACCGCGTCGCCTCCTGGGGCGCCGACGGCCTTATCGGCCATCCCCGCGACATCCTCAACTGGCTGGTTCCTTCGCGGGAAACCGCCGCCCCCGAGCCGGCCGCCTCGGCCTGACGTCCCGCTGGCGGACAGGTCCCGCGCCGCGGCCGCGAGTTGTTATACTCGCGCCCGACTTACCAGCATCGAGCCGTTTCATGCCCCCGGTGGAGAAACTCATTCCCTATGTGGCGCCGGCGCTGGCGGGCTTCGTCGTCGGAGCACTCGCCGTGTGGCTGTTGGCGCAACGCCGCTTTGCCCGGGTTTCGGGCGAGGCGACGGCCCTGCGTGCGCGGGTGGAGGCCCTGCAGGCACGCGGGGAAGAGCGGGAGCGCGCCTTCAGCGAGGCGCGCGAGCGCATGATGGAGAGCTTCAGTTCGCTGTCCAGCGAGGCGCTGCGCCAGAACAACGACGCCTTTCTGCGGCTCGCCCAGGAAAGGCTCGGCCAGTACCAGGTCCAGGCAAAGGCCGAGCTCGGGGAACGGGAAAAGGCCGTGGAAGACCTGGTAAAGCCGGTGCGCGAGGCGCTGGAACGGACCGAGAAGCAGCTGCGCGACCTTGAGAAGGCTCGGCTCGATTCCTACAGCGCACTCAACCGCCACCTGGAGACAATGACCGAGGTGCAGCGTGAGCTGCGCTCGGAGACGGGCAACCTGGTCAAGGCCCTGCGTCGGCCGGAGGTACGGGGGCAGTGGGGCGAGATGACACTGCGCCGGCTGGTGGAACTGGCGGGCATGGTGGATCACTGCGATTTCTACGAGCAGGAACACCGCGACAGCGACGCCGGCGCGCTGCGGCCGGACATGGTGGTGCGGATGCCCAGCGGCCGCGAGGTGATCGTCGACGCCAAGACACCGCTGGACGCCTACGTGGACGCGGTGGAGGCCACGGACGATGCCACCCGCCGGCAGGCCCTGGAGCGTCATGGCCGGGGCCTGCGCCGCCAGGTGGCGCAGCTGTCGGAGAAAGCCTACTGGCGCCAGTTCAGCGGAACGCCGGATTTCGTGGTGCTTTTCATCCCCGGCGAACAGTTCCTGACGGCAGCCCTGGACCAGGACCGCGACCTGCTCGAATACGCGTTGCGCAACCGGATCATCCTCGCCACGCCGACGACGCTGGTAGCGCTCCTGCGCGCCGTGGCCTTCGGGTGGCGCCAGGAGACTCTTGCGGAAAACGCCGAGCGCATCCGCGAGCTGGGCGAGAGCCTCTACAACCGCATCGCCACCTTTACCGAGCATCTCGGGCGCCTGGGACGCAGCCTGGGCAGCAGCGTCGATCACTACAACCGCGCCGTGGGCTCGCTGGAACGCCAGGTGATGCCGGCGGCGCGGCGCTTCTCCGATCTCGGCGTGGAGGCACGCAAGGACCCGGAATGCCCACCCGAGCTGGAACGCGCCGCCCGGTCGCCGCAGCCCCCGGAGGAGGACGTATGACGGCCGTGCCCGACCCTGTGGCGACGTGCCGCGAAAAGGCGGCACCGCCCGGCTCCAGTCTGCACTATGCACTGCTGTTCGCGCCGCCGGCGCAACGCGGCGATCTGCTCGCCCTGCACGCACTGCATCGCGAGATCACCGAGATTGTCGACGAATGCAGCGACCCCGGCGTCGCCGCCGTCAAGCTCAACTGGTGGCGCGATGAGCTCGGCCGCATGTTTGCCGGCGAGGCCCGCCACCCGGTCGCGATCGCGATGCAGGGGGCGCTCCATCGGCACGAACTGGACAGGGAACTGCTGGAGCAGCTGATAGAAGGCGTGAGCATGGACCTGGAGTACGGCTCCTACCCCAGCTTCCGGGAGCTCACCGTCTACTGTCATCACGTGGGCTGCTCGCTGGCGCACCTGGCGGCGACCATTTGCGGCTATTCCGATTCCGCCACCCCAAGGTACGCCCATGACCTCGGCATGGCGCTGCAGCTTACCGGCATGCTTCGCAACGTGCGCCGCCACGCTGCCGCCGGGCGCGTCTACATCCCCGAGGACGAGCTCCAGGCCGCCGGGGTGGATCGCGAGACGCTGGCCGGCGGAAACAGCGACGAACGCACCCGCCGACTGTTCGCGGAGCAGGCCGAACGCGCCCGTCGCTTCTTCGACAGCGCCATGGAGAGACTACCGGCGGCGGACCGCCGGCAACAGCGGCCGGGAGTCGTTCTCGCCAGCCTGTATGCGTCGCTGCTGGACGAGATGGCCCGGGACGGTTATCCGCTTCTGGAGCGGCGCTATCACCTAACCCCTCTACGCAAACTCTGGCTGGCCTGGCGGGCAACTAAGCGCCCCGGCCGGCGGAAATCCGCAAACCAGACGGAGACACCGCAATGACCGACGCGACGGGACTGACCATCCCCGCCGACTACCAGGCCCGAACCGACGCCCTCGCGGGCCGAACCATCGTCGTCACCGGTGCCGCCGCCGGCATAGGCCGCGCAACGGCCCGTGCGGCCGCGCGAGCCGGCGCATCGGTGGTCCTGCTGGATAAACAGGTTCGCAAGCTGGAATCGCTCTACGACGAAATCGAGCAGGACGGCTCTCCGGAAGCCGCCATCTATCCCATGGACCTGCTCGGCGCCACACCCGACGATCACACGGAAATGGCACAGCGGCTGCGGGAGAGTTACGGCTCCCTCTATGCGATCGTGCACAATGCCGCCGACCTGGGACAGCCGGCGCCGCTGGAGCACTACGATCCGCAGGCGTGGCTTCGCACCATCCACATCAACCTGAACGCG
>JASFMS010000191.1:0-5054 GCA_050117435.1 Ectothiorhodospiraceae bacterium
AAATCTGACGCGGCAGCCACAGGACCACTTCCGGGAAGAGAATGCAGATCAGCAGCCCCACGGCCTGCAGCGCCAGGAAGGGCAATGCGGAGCGGAAGATGGTTCCCATGGTCACTTCCGGCGGCGCCACGCTCTTGAGGTAGAAGAGTGCGTAGCCGAAGGGCGGGCTCAGGAAGGACATCTGCATGTTCACCATGTAGACCACCCCGAACCACAGCGGAACGTCGGCGGGTGCCACCCCGGGCAGGCCGAACAGACCGTCGAAGCTCAGCGTCTTCGACAGCGGCACGAAGATCGGAACGGCCAGCAGCAGGATGCCCACCCAGTCCAGGAACATGCCGAGGACGATGAGGATGATCATCATCACGAAGAGAATGCCGTACGAGCTGAGGCCGAAGCCCACCAGCGTCTCGCGTACGAACTCCTGGCCGCCGTTGACCACGTAGAAACCCACGAACATGGTGGCGCCGAAGACGATCCACAGCACCATGGCGGTAGCCTTGAGCGTGGTCACCGTGGCGTCGCGTACTGCCGTCCACGAGAGTCTGCCGTGCAGCGCGGAGACGATGATGGCGCCGAAGGTGCCGATGCCGGCGGCTTCCACCGGCGTGGCGATGCCGGTAAAGATCACGCCCAGCACCAGCGCGATGAGGATGATCGGCGCGATCAGGCCCTGCAGCAGCTGGATCTTCTGGCGGAACGTGATGCGATCTTCCACCGGCAGGGCGGGTCCCTTGTGCGGCCAGATGTAGCTGACGCTGGTCACGTAGATCATGTACATGCCCGAGAGCAGCAGGCCCGGGACCACGGCGCCGAGGAAGAGTTCGCCCACCGACTGCTGTGCCACCACGGCGAAGAGGATGGCGAGGATGGATGGCGGAATGAGGATGCCCAGCGTGCCGCCGGCGAGGATGGAGCCGCAGGCCATCTCGGCGTTGTAGCCCCGGGCCAGCATGGCGGGCAGGGCCAGGATCCCCATGGTGACCTCGGTGGCACCGATGACGCCGGCCATCGCCGCCATGATGGTGGAGGCGATGATGGTGGACGTGGCGAGGCCGCCCTTGAGCCCGCCCAGCACCTTGTAGACGGCGTCGAACAGCTCCTCCACCACCCCGGCCCGTTCCAGCATCGTCGCCATGAATATGAACAGCGGTATGGCGGACAGCTGGTAGTTGGTCATCATCGGGAAAATGCGTGAAGGCAGGATGTTCAGCATCTCCGGGCTGCCGAATACCACCAGGAACACGCAGGCCAGCCCGCCGGTGACGAACGCCAGCGGCAGTCCCGCCATTAGGAGCACGGCGAGGGAGCCGAACATCAGCACCGTCAACAGCTCGATTCCAATGGATACGTGCATGAATCAGACCTCCGTTCCGGCGGCGACGGCGATGTCGCGAATGAGTCTTGCGATTCCCTGTAGCAGGATCAGTGCTGCGCCGATGGGCATGGCCAGTTTCACGGTCCAGTACTGGATCGCCCATTCGGTGAAGGACACTTCCCATACCGCCATGGAATCGGAGGCGAAGGTCCAGCCGGTCCAGAGCAGAGCGCCGGTGAAGATGAAGAAGAAGATCGAGGTGATGACGTCCACCACCGCCTGGCCGCGGCGCGGCAGGTACTGGTAGACCACGTCCACGCGCACGTGGTTGTCCTCCCTCAGGGCGAAGGCGCCGCCGATGAGGTACTGCATGCCGAACATGAGGAACATGCTCTCGTGGGCCCAGTTGGTGGGGGAGTTGAAGACGTAGCGGGCGATGACCTCGTAGTAGTAGACGAATACCGCGACCAGTGACCAGTAGGCCACGAACCGCCCGGTGAAGCCGCTGATGCGGTCGATACCCCAGGTGACTTTGCCCCAGAACGACTCCGGTACCGGCGGAATCTCCTCCGCCTCCGTGCGGGTGGCGGTGGACGTCGGGGCGGGTTCCGGCGGAGCGCGGCCGGCGTTCTTGCGCGCCAGCACCGGGATCATGACGGCGTCGATGACCAGCAGCACGGCGATGGCGGCGGCGAAGCCCCCGGCGATCATATCGGCGCGGTCACGCTCCGACTCGGCGCCGGCCATTTCTCTCTTGACGGAAGTCAGCTTCTCGGCGGCCGCCTGCGCCTTTTCGGACTCGGCGCCGGAATCCTCCTTCGCCTTGTCCAGCTCGAACTGGGCGATCATCAGATCGTTGTTGGCGGAAGACAGGTCCAGTCGTGCCTGCCGGGCCTGGACGTTGCCGTAGAGGATTGCCAGGAACAGTGGTATGTAGACGACCCCCAGCAGGCTGCGCAGGTAGAACCGGTGCAGCCCGACGAAGCCCCCGGTGAGCCACAGGAGATAGGCGATGGGCAGCGAGGGCCAGCTCGGTGTCCCCTTCCGGCGCTCCCTCCCGACCAGAAACATGGCAAGCAAAGGAAAAAGCAGCAACCCCGACCAGTACATCCAGTGGGGCAGCACAAAGGTAAGGCTGGGCATGCGGTTACCTCTCGGATTCCCCCGATGGAGAGACGGGCGGGAGGCGCGGTGCCTCCCGCCACGCATTGCACGTCACGCGGCTGTCAGCTGTATTTCAGCTCTTCGCCCTTGATCATTTCCGGCGTGACGTAACCCAACTGTGGCGAGAGCATGTAGTCCAGCTGGATCTTGAACACCCGGGCCGCGTTCTTGTCCTTGTTGGCCCAGGCGAACCAGCGTGGGACGGCCAGGCGGGTGAAGGCCTCCACGTCGTCCTGGGACAGCCGGGTGACGGTGGTGCCCGCCTTCTTGAATTTCTCCCAGGCCTCCAGGTCCGCCTTCTGGATCTTGGCGTGGTGCATGTTGGAGTAGACCTGAACCTCCATCTCCACGAACTGCTTCATCTTGTCCGACAGGGCGTTCCAGGCACGGTTGGCAACGGTCAGATCCATCAGGTCCACGGGCTGGTAGATGGACATGAATCCGGGCGGACCCATCACCACGTAGTCGGTTACCTGATGGAAGCCCAGGGCGTAGTTCACCGCCGGACCCACGTAGTCGGCGACGTCGATGGTGCCCTTTTCCAGGGCGGGGAAGATCTCGCTGCCGGGCAGCAGCGTGGTCTTGGCGCCCGCCTTCTGGAAGACCTCCGCCACCATGCCGCCGGGCAGGCGCATCTTTCGCCCCTTGAAGTCGTCGATGGAGCGGATGGGTACCTTCGAGTGGATGATGTTGGCGTCGTGCTGGATCGGTCCGACATAGTGCATGTCGACTTGGTTGAACAGCTCCCGTGCGATCTCCAGGCCGCCGAGACTGTAGAAGAAGGTGTCCCATTCGGCCGGGTTGCGCAGACCCAGGGGGTAGGAGCTGAGGAACACCGAGGCGGGCATGCGGCCGGCCCAGTACAGGGTGAACGGGTTCATGGCGTCCAGCACGCCGTTCTTCACGGCGTCGAAGAGCTGGAAGTCCCCGACGACCTCTTTGGCGCCGTAAGGCTCGAATGCCAGCTCGCCGCCGGTCTTCTCGACGATGCTGTTGCACCACTCCTTGAAGATGTCCAGGCCGATGCCGCCGGGCCATGAGGTCTGGATCTTCCAGGTGGTGGTTTCGGCGGCGCGGGCGTTTCGTACCCAGGGCGCACCGGCGATGGCGACGGCGCCGGTGGCCGCCGCGGCTTTAAGTACCTTGCGTCGACCCGGGGATTGCAGCTCGGAACGGGGTTCCGCCGTGGGGCGGCGGGTGTCCTTGGTATCGGACATGGCGACTCTCCTCCTCAACGGGTGTCGGGGATTTCACGCTGCGGCACCTGACGGTGTGCGCGCGGTCCCAACTTATAGTCGTATCAGGCACATACGGCCTATCCGTGGTATAGCCGACCGGGCGCCGGCCTGCCAGTGGTCAGACCATGTGGATGAATTGAGACCCGATTATCAGTGCTTCTGAGGGGGCGAGAATCTTCGGCAGAGCCCGTCATTCATGGCTTTCCGCGCGTCGGCCGGGCGTCGTTAACGACTCCGAACGTATTGTTCAGGGTTTCGAGGCGTTGAGCAGATGCTCGACGTAGTCCAGCCGGCGGCGGGAGAGTTCGATGCGCTCCCGCAGGTCCTCGTCCGGCGTCTCCAGGGCGTACAGCAGGTCCGCGTGGAAGAAGACCCGGAAGCTGTCGATGTAACGCAGCCGCTGATTGGCATCGAGAACCAGATTCTCCAGGCCGTAGAGATCGATAACCCGCTCGCCGTCACGGTCCCAGGCGCGGGCGGCTTCGATGAATCGCGCCAACTGGCCCCGTGCACGGCGCAGGCGGCGGAACAGCGGCACTGCCTCGGATTCGTTCACCGGATTTGCCACGTCGAACCAGCGGTTCACCGTTTCCGCGAGTACCACCACGCCAGGGGCATCGTTGACCGTCGTCGCGATGTACAGGCTGCGGGGCACGATGGTTCCGAGGGCCCGGCGCAACATGCGGTATTCGCGGTTGAGAATGCCGACTTCCCGCAGGGTGTACGGGGCGGTGGGCACCTTTATAACCAGATCCAGTGGATTGCGGGCACGGTTCCGGTAGACGGAGCCCACTGCGCGCCACACCTCGCAGTGGTAGCCGGTGGTGGATATAAGCGTTGCGGGAATCAGGTCCGTTCGCACGCAGCCCAGCCGTGCGTCGATGCGATCGTTCTCCCGGCTCATGCGGTGGCCTCCGGCGTGCGCGGTTGACTCAGGCTAGCAGCAAGGTGCGTGCGCCGTAATGTTGCCGCCGTGCATTCAGGTTGGCTTGCCGGACAGTCGCAGCGTTCAGCACGCGTTCAGTGCGCTAAGGTCAGATTGGGAGACATTGGAATCCGGACGAGGGACGTCCATGCGACTGATGACCGCTGTCATGCTGATTGCCGTCGGCGTGTTCTGCCGGGACGCCATGGCGCTGCGCTGCCCGGACGGCCTGGTGGAAATGGGCGACCGCCGCTTTCAGGTGCGCCACGCCTGCGGGGATCCCGACTACGTGGACCGCCAGGCCGAGGCCTTTGTGGCCGGTGTGGGCGTCG
Organism: Ectothiorhodospiraceae bacterium; assembly: GCA_050117435.1. Taxonomy (GTDB): domain Bacteria; phylum Pseudomonadota; class Gammaproteobacteria; order Nitrococcales; family Nitrococcaceae; genus JASFMS01. Next base: position 4,978 of record JASFMS010000191.1, read on the forward strand.
TCGGCGAGATAGTGGAGTGGTACTACAATCCCGGGCCGCAGAAACTGGTCCGCATCCTGACTTTCCGCAACGGCCGG
>JASFMS010000192.1:0-5049 GCA_050117435.1 Ectothiorhodospiraceae bacterium
CTGTACGGACCGCCAGTTGCTCTACAAGGTCCAGCTCCCGTTGGCAATGCCGTCCATCATGGCCGGCGTCAACCAGACCATCATGCTGTCGCTTTCCATGGTGGTCATTGCCTCCATGATCGGCGCCGGTGGATTGGGCAACACGGTGCTTACGGGCATTCAGCGACTGAATGTGGGCCTCGGATTCGAGGGTGGCCTCGGTGTGGTGATCCTCGCGATCATCCTGGACCGTGTGACCCAGAGTATCGCTCCGAAGAGCGGGCGGGGCGGATAGCGAAAGGGCTTTCCTGTGCCGTCCGGTGACGGGGCGGCACCGTCTTCGCAGCAACCAAGGAGTCGACGAATGATCCGCAAAGCAATGTCACTGGCGTTGACTGCAGCAATCGGTCTGGGCTTCGTGAGCTCAGCGACCGCGGCGGACCCGGTCAAGATCGGCTGGACCGCCTGGTCGGACGCCGAATTCGTCACGAAGCTCGCGAAGCAGATCATCGAAGACCGCATGGACCGTGATGTGAAGCTGGTGCAGACCGACATCGCGCCGCAGTATCAGGGTGTCGCCACCGGCAGCATCGATTTCATGATGATGTCCTGGCTGCCCAGTACCCACGCCGACTACATGGACAAGGTCGGGGACAAAGTGGTCGACCTGGGCATCCTCTACGGCTACGCCCGGCTCGGTTGGGTGGTGCCGAACTACGTGCCCAAGAGCGAGCTCAACTCCATCGAGGACCTGAAGAAGGACAGCGTCCGGGAGAAGCTGGACGGCACGATTACCGGCATCGACCCGGGTGCGGGCCTGACGCGGCTGTCCAAGCAGGCGCTGGATGACTATGGCCTGGACGGCTACAACCTCCAGATCTCCAGCGGCGCCGGCATGACCGCGGCTCTGGACCGCGCCGTCAAGCGCGACGAGTGGATCGTGGTCACCGGTTGGAGCCCGCATTGGATGTTCGGCAAGTACGACCTGCGCTACCTCAAGGACCCGAAGGGTACGCTGGGAAGCTATGAGCGGATTCATGCCATTGCCCGGCAGGGCTTCTATCAGGAGAACCCGGACGTGGCCCTGATGATCAGCCGCATGTATCTGCCCATCGACATGCTGCAGTCGGCCATGTTCGATGCCCAGGACACCACCTATGAAAAGGCGGTGGACGAGTTCATAAAGAGTCACCCCAAGATGGTGGACTACTGGGTCACTGGCCAGATGCAGTAATCGGTATTTCTGCCGAGACGCCCGAAAGCCCCGCTTCATGCGGGGCTTTTTTTGTATCCTTTATGTCGAGTTCCTCGAGGTGATAATGGCGGGGCGCCATTTGCCAATGTCGGCAGTCGATGCGGCACTTTTGAAGGGAAAAGTGGAATCGGGAATCGTACTTTTAGCCGCAAATAATCTGCGAACAAAAGGACTCGCTTTTCGCCCATAGGTAAACGCCGCACAGTTGCTCCGTGGTGTTGTCCGTCGGCGTCGAATTGGTTCTGAACGGAGCCGGTTCCGCTCGAATCGAGCTCAATGGCTGATTTCCCGGGCACTGTGCGGCCCCGGGGCCCCGGCCGGGCGGAAATGGCGACAGGAGCGTCGCCGGCTTCGCGACTGCGTTACAATCCCGCCCAGATGCACGCCCCAGGAGGAACCGAGGTATGGTTACGGCAATCGTTCTGCTCAATGCGTCCCGCGGCAAGGTCAACGATGTTGCCGAGACGCTGGCCGAGATGGAAGGGATCTCCGAGGTCTACTCCGTGGGCGGCCGGTACGATCTCGTTGTCATTATCCGGGTCCACTCCAACGAGGAGCTTGCGGATCTGGTGACCAACCGCATGCAGACGCTGGACGATATCGAGTCCACGGAGACGCTGATCGCCTTCAAGGCCCAGAGCCGGCACGACCTGGAGAGTATGTTCTCCATCGGACTGTAATGTCGCCAGGGTCCCGCAACAGAGATGCCGGGAACTTCTGTTACGAGACACTAATCCCTAATCGGCGTAAATCATCTTTCGCGTCATGCCGCCGTCCACGATGATGTTCTGCCCGGTGACGAAGGCCGCGTCGCCGGACAGAAGCCACGCAACCGTGCCCGCTACGTCCTCGGGCCTCCCGACTCGGCCCACCGGGTGCTGCGCATGGTCCAACTCCGTCAATGCTTCCGCCTCGTCACCGTCGCCCGCCCGGCGCCGGGTGTCGATCCAGCCCGGGCTGACCGCGTTGACGCGTATTTCCGGCCCGAGGCTCACGGCAAGTGCGTGGGTGAGGGCAACCAGGCCGCCTTTGGTGGCGGCATAGGCTTCAGTGTCCGGTTCGGACTGCAGGGCCCGTGTCGACGCAATATTGACGATGCTTCCGCCGGATTCGCGCAGCTTCGGGATGGCGTGTTTGGCGCAGAGGAACGGCCCGGTCAGATTGGTTCGCAGACGCCGCTCCCAATCGGCGAGCGGCAGACGATCCACCGGGCCGTTATCCGGATCCGCCACGCCGGCGTTGTTGATCAGGGCCGAAATGCCCCCGAAACGGGAGGTGGCCGCTTCGACCGTCGATCTCACCCGGTCTTCGTCGCCGACGTCGGCAGTCAGGAACTCCACGGCCCCGTGATCGGACAGACGATCCGCGGCGCGCCTTCCGGCCGCCTCGTCCACGTCCACCATGGCGACGGCATAACCGTCCCGAACGAGCCGTTGCGCCACCGCCAGCCCGATCCCGTGGGCGGCGCCAGTGACGATGACGCAGGACGCGATTGCATTGATCATGGTGTGGTTCCCCGTTTCTGTGGAAGGTGACGGTATTGCTGGCATGCTTGCCACTGTAGGCTAGTGTCCCGCAACTGAAGTGCGCTGCACCTCTGCGCGACGGCATGGCACGCCCCTCGGACATGCAACGGACTTGAGTTGTTGGACACTCGTCCCGATTGACTGTCGGCGTCCGTGCACGATAGGAGCCGGGCTGACTCCGCTTGAACCGCGTTCGGAGGCCGATGGTCAACGGTTCACGAACGGAGCGAGCGCCGACGGGGAGGGAGCACGATGACCGTCGAAACGAAGCGCATCTATGACGCGTTGGCTGAAAGTGACGGGTACCGCGTTCTCGTGGACAGAGTCTGGCCGCGGGGCATCAGGAAGTCCGATGCTGCCCTGGACGAATGGCGTCGTGACCTAGCGCCCAGCACCGAACTCCGGAAATGGTTCGGTCACGACCCGCAACGTTGGAGCGAATTCCAGCGTCGTTACGAAACGGAGCTTGCGGCGCGCGGAGTGGATCTGGACCCGCTTGTCAGGCAGGCGCGGGATGGCACGCTGACGCTGGTCTACGCGGCCCGTGATCGGGACCATAACAACGCTCGAGTCCTGCAGCGCCTGATTCGCGAACGGTTATAGCAGATACGTCGCCGCTCCACTGCCTCTCTGGCGTCACCGTGCCGCCGTGACGCAGAATACCCTCGTTCTCGCGCGTCGGCGGAACGTACATGCCATCAGACAGGATCGGACCCATCGCAATGCTATTTGAACGTTTTCGCAGGCCCCGTTGGCAGCATACCGATCCGGCGGTCCGGCGAGAGGCGGTGACGCGCCTGTCGCCGCGGGACCCCGAGGAGGCCGGGCTTCTGGCCACGCTGGCGGTGGATGACGCCAATCCCGGCGTGAGAACGGCCGCGGCAAAGCGCCTTGAAGATCTTGGCCTGTTGCGGCGCTGTCTTGGTGAGGACGCGGACGCCACCGTTCGCGAAACCGCGCGAGCCCGCTACCGGCAACTGCTGTCCGGGGGACGCGAGGGCGACGACCTGGAGGAGCGACTGTCCGAGGTCAGAGCCTGCGATGACAACCAGGTCCTCGCGCATCTTGCGCTCAGCGCCCGAGACGAGGCGATGCGCCTTGCCGCCCTGGATCGGATCACCGATCCCGGAGTTCTGGAGGAGGCCGCTGTCCACGACCTGGTCGCCCGCGTGCGGCAGGCAGCGGTGGAGCGCATCGACGACCCCGCCACGCTGGAGCGGCTCGCGCAGCGGGCCCGGCGCAGTGATCCCCGCCTGGCGCGCCTTGCCCGGCGCCGGCTGGAGCAGCATCACGAGCGTGTACAGCAGGAACGGGATACCGAGCGCGAGGCGGAGGCGATCTGCCACGAAATCGAACAGCTGCTCTCCCGGGCCGACCTGCCGGAGACTGCCGAGGCGCAGCGACAGCGCCTTGCGAATCGTTGGGAAGCCATGCCTGCGACGCCCGCCGAGAATGTGGCGCAGCGCTACCGGGAACTCGACGGGCGATTGGGCGAGCGGCTGGCCCGTGAGGCTTCCCCGGAATCCGGTACGGCGGAGGGCCCGGCCCCGGAGGGAGGCCCGACGCTGGATGACATCCTGGCGCAGCTCACTGCTGGGCGCGAACCGGACGAAGAATGGCTGGAATCCCTGGAACGCGCTCTTGAGAGTGTGAAGGTGCCCGACGACAGGACGAAGTGGCTGCGCGCGGCGGTCCGGTCCTTTCTGGGCGCGCGGGAATCGCTGGAAAGCGCAATGGACGCACCGCACCGCGAACGTCTGGAATCGCTTCTCGATCAGGTCGACTGGCCTGAGGATGGGCCGCCGGCACCATCGCTCATCCGGCGCGCGGAAGCGTGGCTGAATGACAATGCCGAGCCGTCGGCGCCGTCGGCGACCGACAGACCGGTTTCGGCGCCTGGCGACGACGCCCGTGAGGCCGGTCTGAAGACGGTCCGGGAGCGCCTGGACGTGCTTGAACGTATTCTTGAACAGGGACGTCTGCGTCCGGCTCGACGGGAGCTGCAGCAGGTGCGCGCCGCGGTCAAAACGGTGGAGGGTGCGGTGCCCCGGCGCCTGGAGCGGCGCGTGGCGCGGGCATCGGCGCGAGTCGCGGAACTCAGGGACTGGCGGCGGTTTGCCGTACTGCCGAAGCAGGAATCCCTCTGCGAGGCGATGGAGTCTCTGGCGGACGATACGGAGTTGACGCCGCCGGAGCGCGCCGCCCGAATCAAGGATCTTCAGCGCCAGTGGAAGTCCACGGGCGGCTCGGACTCGCCACGGTCCCGGGAATTGTGGTCGCGGTTCAGGC
>JASFMS010000193.1:0-5037 GCA_050117435.1 Ectothiorhodospiraceae bacterium
TGTGGTCTTCGACGCCTTCGGGGCGGCTTTCTCCGGGGCTGGTTCCCCGGCGTCCTGGGAGGGCTTCGCCGATGCGGTTTTCGCCGTGTCCCGCTTGGGCGGATCGCCCGCCGTCTTCGAAGTGGCGGTGTCCGCCTTGTGCTCCGGCGGGGGCGGGGCTGTCCCCGGCTCCCTGGATGCGGGGGCGGTCAGCGGTTTGTCGTTCATGGCAACGGTGGAAGCGGACGCCTCTTCTTCTTTCGGGGCAGTGCGCTTATCCCTCCCGGGGCTGGGCTTCTGCTCGTGCGCGGAACTGTCTGTCCTGGCGGTATTCGGCTCCGCCGGCGTCGCCCTGTTATCGGCGGCTGGCGCCATTGCGCGTTGTGCGGTGGCGGCACTCTCGTGCCACAGATACCAGCCGCCCAGTGCCGCGTTCAGGACCACGGCCGCAACGGCGACGGCAAGCCATGGGCTGCGGCCCTTGCGCGCGCCCGGCGCTGCCAGCATTTCCGTGGCGCTGGGGCGCCGGCGCTGGCGCTCGTCTTCCGAGCGTTTGAGAGCGTCCAGGATGTACGACATTACTCGGCCGGTGCCCTGTTTATCTCCGCATCCGGCCCGGCGGCGGAGCCGGCCAGATCCTCGGGTGTGCCTACGCCCGGCGCTACGATGCCCGCCCGCTCGGCCGCCGCGTGTACCGCCGCGCTCCAGGCGGGAAACCAGTACCAGCCGGCGGCGGCGACACTCAGTACGGCGGCGGCTGCTGTCAGGCCGATGGGTACCGCTCGATGGCTGAATGCGGGATTCGCGATCTCGCGTGCCGCGTGGCGCACCGTGGCCCCGCGGACCTGGTTGTCGTGGCGTGCGTAGGCCCCCAGCAGAGCCCGATCGCAAAGGCTGTTGATGAGACGGGGGACGCCGCCGGAGAAGCGGTGTGCCAGTGCCAGCGCGCGGCGGGTGAAAAGCGGTCGTTCACAGCCGGCCACCGCCAGGCGGTGGCGGATGTACGCGGCCGTCTCCCGCCGGCTGAGCGGCTCCAGGTGAAAGCGGGCGGTGATGCGCTGGGCGACCTGGCGAAGTTCCTCCCGGTCCAGGAGTTGCCGCAGCTCCGGCTGGCCCACCAGGATAACGTGCAGCAGCTTGGCCTTCGCCGTTTCCAGGTTCGTAAGCAGCCGAAGCTCCTCGATGACGTCGGCGGGCAGCGTCTGTGCCTCATCCACCAGTACCGCCGTCACCCGGCCCCGGGCGTGGGACTCCAGCAGATAGTCGTTCAGCTCGTCCACCAGGGACTTGACGCTGTATCGCCGCGGCGGCTGAGGAACGTCCAGCTCCTTGAAGATCGCCGCCAGCAGCTCGCGCACGTTGCCGGCCGGGCTGTATATCAGGGCCAGGTCCACGTTTTCCGGCAGCTCCTCGATGAGCGCGCGGGTGACGGTGGTCTTGCCGGTGCCCACCTCGCCGGTGAGCTGAACGAAGCCGCCGGGCTCGCGCACGCCGTAGAGCAGATGCGCCAGCGCCTCGCGGTGCCGTTCACTGAGATACAGGTAGCTGGGGTCCGGCGTCAGGGAGAATGGTTTCTCCCGTAGCCCGAAATAGGCTTCGTACATAGGGACAGTTTACTGCGGGACTTCAGGCGTGTCGCAAGCTTCGTGGCTACAGGGCCTCTCGTCTACTATTTCGGTGTCGGTGCGCTGACGTCTGACACACGGAGAATGGCCGATGACGACGATTGTCGGAATAGCCGGAAGCCTTCGTCGAGGCTCCTTCAACGCCGCGCTGCTCCGCGCCGCGACGGAGCTTGCGCCCGACGGGGTCAGCATCGAGACGGTGTCCATCGCCGGGGTGCCGCTTTACAACGCGGACGTGGAGGAGGCCGAGGGGGTTCCCGCTGAGGTGGAGACCATCAAGGCCCGCATCCGCGCCGCCGACGGGCTGCTCCTGGTGAGCCCCGAATACAACAACTCGATACCCGGAGTGCTGAAGAACGCCGTCGACTGGCTGTCGCGCCCGCCGGCGGACGTGCCGTCGGTCTTCGGCGGTCGGCCCGTGGGTGTGATCGGGGCCAGCCCCGGCGGTTTCGGCACCGTCCTGGCGCAGAACGCGTGGCTGCCGGTATTGCGTACACTGCGAACCCGGCCCTACTTCGGCGGCCGCGTCATGGTCTCCCGGGCCGGTAGAGTCTTTGATGACGAAGGCGGACTCACGGACAGTCAGGTCCGGGACCAGTTGCGGCAGTACGTCGAGGGGTTCGCGGCGTTCGTGGAGTCCGGGGGCCCAGACTCCTAGGCACCCGGCGCCGCGAGGCGCCGGGCCCTGGTGGATTCAGCGGGCACTGACCCGGCTTCCGGGTGTATAGGATTTGAGTTTCGTCAGCGCCACCCGGTACTCGCCGCGAGTCGGGTCGAAGCCGATGCGATAGCGGGTCGGGTAGTAGCCGGGCGTGCTGTACGCGGCGGGGACGGCCACGGGCATGGTGACGTCGGACAGGGTCTTCAGAAAGGCGACCGACACCATCGGTTCCACGAATATGAGTCGTCCGCTGTCGTAGCCATATATGAATGTGTGGGTGAACGGCTTGCCGTGAAACTCCGGCCCGTTCGGGTTCACGCCGTGCAGCCCCATGTGTTCGACGGCGGTATCCGGAGGGATAACGAAGCCTTTCGGCACCAGCGTTGCGTCGGGGGAAACCCGGTGCGCGACCGCGTCCGAACCGCGAAAGCTGACCGCCTGCCGTTCGGCCGCGCCGATGGTGTAGAAGTGCACGTCGAAGTGCGGCACGGTGTAGACGCCTTGCGGCGGATGCCCTACCGGGTTCCAGTCCAGGGCGACATGATCGTAGCCGGAGGCGGGGGCGCCGACGGGCATGGGCAGGACGTATTCCCATTCCATCTGTGTCGCCGTGGCTGTCGGCAGGCCGTCCAGAACACGGCGGTCGAAGGCGACACCGACGGAGGTGGGCTCGCCGGCGCCGTTGGTTGCCACGATCACCCGCGCGTGGCCGTGGCCGACGGCCACGCGGTCGCCGGCGAATATCCGCGGTTCCGCGGCCTGCGCCAGCGCGAAGGCAAACAGGCCCAGCAGGGCAACAAGTGCTCGCAAATCATTCCTACCCAAGCGCGTCATGACACACCTCCGGTGTGTTGCGCGGGCGGCACGCCGGGCGCCCCGGCCAGTCTGCCGTATCCGTGCGGTTTGTGGGGACACAGAACGGGTCCGCCTCGCAGTCTCGCTGGGTCCGCCCCCGGTCCCGATTGTGTCGGGCGGTGCCGGATGGGTCGGATAGAGGAAGGGTCTGTTGCGGCGGTGGAATGAGTATAGCCTGTGCACCGGTTGGCGCTGCGGCGACCCACGCCGTGGCCGGCGAGCGTTCGCGACCCCCGCGGGGATGCGGTTCGACTTCGGGCGGATCAGTCAGTATGTGCGTTGCCGAGTCGGCTCCAGTCGTCCGCGGTGAGTACGCCGACTATCTTGAACTCGCCGTTGCCTAGGGGTTTCACGACCACTGAGCCCGCCTCCGGCGGCCGCATGCCCGCCACTAGGAGGAAGACATTGCCATGGGCAACCAGGACGGTGTTCGTGCCGGACGGGGCTGGCGTCGACAGGCGTTTCCGGGCCGTGCGCGCCAGCATCTCCCTGCCGCCGACGAACTCGGCGGCCCGGGCATTGAGAATGTCGCGGGTGGCGATCACGGGCCCGACGTCCAGAAGCTCGGCCGTCTGGAGGCTGCGGCAGTATTCGCTGGCATACACCCGGTGCACTGGAATGCCGAGTCGGCGAATGGCGGCACCGACGTGCCGCGCGGTGGCACGGCCCTCGTCCGAGAGCTGACGCATGCGCGCCGGGTCGCAGCTTGTCCAGCTGCCCTCGCCCGCCACACGGTCGCTCTGCGACCAGTCCGTCTGCGCATGGCGAAAGTAGAGTACGTAGCCGCCGGCGCGCAGTGAGTCGACGAGTTGTTGCGGTTCCGTGTTGGCGGTAGCAGACGACGGGAGGAGCAGGCAGACAACAATCAACAGCGCGAACAGGTGCGTGGCGCGGTGGGCGATCATCGGATGGCCTTCCATGGTATGTGGTTAACTTTACTGAACTTTCCGGGAGTATTACCGCGTCTAAGCGCCTCTGAGCAGCGCCGAACACGGCCACTGATACCTGGCAACACTTGCTGAAAGATCATTAAGAATAGTCCGACGGTATGACCTGACAAGCGCCATGTCCGTGAGCAGGGCCGTGCGCACGTACTATGCTGACGGGGCTCGGATACGGGTGCAGCGACAGGCAGGCAAGCAAGGAGGAGACATGGTAGCGCGACAGTCTCGTGCGAAGTGGAGCGGCGATCTCAAGTCGGGTAACGGCTCCATGGCACTGGGCAGCGGGGCTTACGAGGGCGCCTTCTCTTTCCGTTCCCGCTTCGAGCAGGGGGACGGCACCAATCCGGAGGAGTTGATTGCGGCGGCCCATGCCGGGTGCTTCTCGATGGCCCTGTCCAATATACTGGCGGAGGCGGGGCACCCGCCGGAATACGTGCATACATCCGCGAAGGTTCATCTGGAGATGGGCGACCAAGGGCCGCACATTCCGCGGATCGAACTGGATGTGAAAGGCAAGGTGCCGGGGATGAGCGAGGCGGATTTCCTCTCCCATGCCGAGGCGGCCAAGACGGGCTGTCCGGTCTCCAAGGTTCTCGCTGCGGCGGACATCAGCATGAACGCCGCTTTGGAATCCTGACCGCGGCGGCACGGCGACGCTCGGCCGCCGTCCCTGACGCCAGACGCGCCCTGTTCCGCACTGCCGCTACGCGCGCAGCTTGTAGCCGGTGCGGAAGATCCAGGCCACTACCGCCAGGCCGACCGCCAGGAAAATCAGCACCATTACGAGGCTCGCGCCGACGCCGACGTCGGCCAGGCCGTAGAAGCTCCAGCGGAAACCGCTGACCAGATAGACCACCGGATTGAACAGTGTGATGGTCTGCCACGGGGGCGGCAGCATGTCCACGGAGTAGAAGGTGCCGCCGAGAAAGGTCAGCGGCGTGATCACCAGCAGTGGCACCAGTTGCAGCTTCTC
>JASFMS010000194.1:0-5037 GCA_050117435.1 Ectothiorhodospiraceae bacterium
AGCGGGCCTGGCGGGGCCTTATCTACGCAACAGCCTACAAACGCTCAGGATGGGCCCAGGCTCACCGCCAGCCCTGAGGGGCTAGCTAAACCCCTCAACCGAAAACATACAAGGATGGGCAGAGCGGCAGCGATGCCCATCGTTTCCGGCATGGGCGGGGATTGCGGCGCTTGCAGTAAGCGGGCGATTCTTTTGCAGGCTCTCAGTCCGTACCCGTCGCGCGAGAACCGGAAGCCGTATAGGTGCGGGCCACGTACGCCTCCACCAGTTCCGTGAACTCCTCGGCGATTCCTTCCCCGCGCAGCGTGACGGTCTTCTCGCCGTCCTCATACACCGGGGCCACCGGCTTTTCGCCGGTTCCCGGCAGGCTGATGCCGATGTTGGCGTGCTTGCTCTCTCCAGGGCCGTTGACCACGCAGCCCATCACGGCGACGGTCATGTTCTCCACGCCGGGGTGCGACTGGCGCCACACAGGCAATCGTTCCCGGATGTGGGACTGAATGCTCTCGGCAAGCTCCTGGAAGAACGTGCTCGTCGTGCGTCCGCAGCCGGGGCAGGCGGTGACCAGCGGGGAGAACGCACGCAGCCCCATGGTCTGCAGTATTTCCTGGGCGACCACCACCTCCTTGGTGCGCGGCTCGCCCGGTTGCGGCGTCAGGGATACGCGGATGGTGTCGCCGATTCCTTCCTGCAGGAGAACCGCGAGCGCCGCCGTGGACGCGACGATGCCCTTGGAGCCCATGCCCGCCTCGGTCAGCCCGAGGTGGAGGGGATAGTCGCAACGCCCGGCCAGATCGCGGTAGACGTCGATCAGATCCTGGACCCCGCTCATCTTGCACGAGAGAATGATGCGGTTGCGGGGCAGGCCCAGTTCCTCGGCCTTTGCGGCGCTGTCCAGCGCCGACTGCACCACCGCCGATTTCATGACGTCGGTGGCATCCAGGGGGTTCGGGCGACGGGCATTGTCGTCCATCATCCGCCCGAGGAGGTCCTGGTCCAGGCTGCCCCAGTTCACGCCGATGCGTACCGGGCGGTCGAGATCGCGGGCGATTTCGATCATGGTTGCGAACTGGGGATCGCGGCGCTTGCCCTTGCCCACGTTGCCCGGATTGATGCGGAACTTGTCCAGTGCCCGGGCACAGTCCGGGTATCTGGTGAGCAGCTTGTGGCCGTTGAAATGGAAGTCCCCGACCAGGGGAATCGTGACGCCCATGTCGTCCAGTCGCTGTCGAATTCCGGCGACGGCCGTGGCGGCCTCCTCACTGTTCACCGTGATGCGAACCAGTTCCGATCCGGCACGGGCGAGATCGGCCACCTGAACCGCGGTGCGCACTTCGTCCGCCGTGTCGGTATTTGTCATGGACTGTACGGCCACGGGGGCGCCACCACCCACGGTGACATCACCGATCTGCACTGGAACGCTTTTACGACGATTGATACCGGGAATTTCGGACATAGTGCTCAGAGGCGCTGGAGGATTGGGATACAGGCTATGAACGCCCGCCACATGATAAAGGATTTGCCCGTGGGTGCCAGCGGTAGATGGTTGCCCGTGCTCCTGCTCTGTCTCTCGCTTCTCGGGAGCCTGAGCGGATGCGCCACTGTTGATTCCTACAGCCGCGACGTTCTGGGCCAGCGGGCGGCCGCTGCCTACGATGCCGGTCGATTCGACGATGCGGCAACGGGTTATCGACTCTACCTAAAGCATTTTCCGGATGACGCTCGCGCCTGGTACCGGCTGGGCAACAGCTATGCGGAGCTGGACCGCCTCCGGGACGCCGAGGCCGCCTACTATCGGGCGCTGAAGATCGACGGGACACTGGCGCGGGCGCGGCACAACCTGGGCCTGGTGCACATGCAGCTCGCATGGAAAAACCTGCTGGAGGCCAGGCGCTCTCTGCCGGAGGCGGATCAGGCCGCGGCGGAAACCATGCAATATCTCGGTTGTCTGATGGAAACGTTCATGGGGTATCCGGACCCCGAGCTGTGCCAGGGTTCGGAACCTGAGACGAAACAAGGGGATTCGAATGATTGATCTCTACAGCTGGCCGACGCCCAACGGACAGAAGGTGCACATCGCCCTGGAGGAAATGGGGCTGGAGTACCGGGTTCACGCCATCAACATCGGCAAGGGGGACCAGTTCGGCAAGGAGTTCCTGCGCATCAGCCCGAACAACAAGATTCCGGCCATCGTCGATCGGAACGGGCCGGACGGCGAAGCGTTCTCGCTGTTCGAGTCCGGGGCCATTCTGCTGTATCTGGCCGAGAAAACCGGTCAACTGATACCAGCGGACGCGGCCGGACGGTACCGCACCATCGAGTGGCTCATGTTCCAGATGGGGAACCTGGGGCCAATGCTCGGTCAGGCCCATCATTTTCGCCAATACGCGCCGGAACGGCTGCAATACGCCTACGACCGCTACACCAACGAGGCAGGACGGCTGTACGGCGTAATGGACGATCGTCTGGCGGACGTGCCTTTCCTTGCAGGAGAGAGCTACAGCATCGCGGACATCGCCGCCTTTCCCTGGACTCGCTCTCACGAGCGCCAGGGGCAGGACCTTGACGACTTTCCGAACGTCAAGCGGTGGCACAACCGCATTGCCGCCCGACCGGCGGTGGAGCGCGGCCTTGAAGTGCTACAGAGCGAACGGCGCGAAGGGTTCGACGACGAGGCCAAACGGATACTCTTTGGCGCCGGACAGTACCAGCGGCGATAGGGTTCAGGAACCGCCGAACCGGGCCGTCAGTTCACCAGGTGCAGTTTGTACGCCCGCTGAGCCGTTCGGCCGCTGTTCTTGTCGAGCACCTGGGCCTGCAGGGTGTAGGCGCCCCACGCGTCGCTCTCCTCGAACGTCAGCTCCAGCTGGGGTCTGGCGATGAGGAAGGCGGGCCTGTCCGGTGCATCGGCGTTTCCTCCGGCATAGTCCTTTTTCACCGCCAGTTGTGAGCCGGACGGACCGATAAGGCGCCATGACACCGAGTAGTCCACCTTGCCTTCCTTGGCGGTCAGGCCGGTCACGAGAAAAGCGGCGTGCGCGCTTTCTCCCGGACTCACCTTGCGCAGCGGGGTGATTTCCTTGAGTGTGCCGTCGCCGCCGGCCGCATTCGCCACGGCGTCCGGTGAGTCGGTCATCACGATGTAGAGTGCAAGATCGCCGGCCTTGTGGGGTTCCAGCGCGGACGCGTTGGCCATGGTGGCGAGGAGCGCGAGAGCGGTGGCGGCGAGTGCCGCGATTCGTATTATTCGTGTCATGATCGGAACCTGCCGAAGTCTGTAGCTGCGAAAGCGTCGCCCGCTGGATGTGTGAACGTCAATCCCGGGCTGTGGACCGGTCACGACGGGGAAGGTTCCCGGCGGTCCGGCCATTACCGCCCGGGCATTACGGTGCCTCTGTCGGGGTTTGGAGACAGTGGTGGCTCATCGGTGGGGGGCACGCATGTCGAGCGACATTGAGGCAGCTCCAATAAGGGTTTGAACATGAAGCAGATGCAACGCCTTCTCGAGATCATGGAGGCCCTGCGGCACCCGCAGACGGGCTGCCCCTGGGATCTGGAACAGAGCTACGAAACCATCGTGCCTCATACGCTGGAGGAGGCGTACGAGGTGGCAGAGGCCATCGAACGGGGAGACAGGGCGGAGCTCCGGGACGAGCTTGGCGATCTGCTGTTCCAGGTGGTGTTCTACGCCCAGCTCGCCAAGGAAGAGGGGCTGTTCGACTTCGACCGGATTGCGGGCACCGTGGCCGACAAGATCGTACGGCGCCATCCCCACGTTTTCGAGGATAAGCAGGAAACCGATTCCGAGAGCCAAAAGCGCACTTGGGAGGCGATAAAGGCCCGGGAACGCGCCGAAAGCGGCGAGGGCGTCACCAGTGCTCTGGACGGGGTCGCCTCAGCGCTGCCGGCGCTGACGCGAGCGGTGAAGCTGCAACGCCGGGCGGCGAGGGTGGGCTTCGACTGGGACAGCGCAACCCCGGTTTTCGAGAAAGTGCGGGAGGAGCTGGCAGAGCTCGAGGCGGAACTCGTGCCGGACGCGAATCAGGACGCTGTCGAGGAGGAGCTGGGGGATATCCTTTTCGCCTGTGCGAACCTGGCGCGCCACCTGGGCGTGGACCCCGAGACCGCAGTCCGTCGCACCAACCGCAAGTTCGAACGACGGTTCCGTCGGCTGGAACGGCTGGTGACGGACGCGGGCGGCAGTGTCGATTCGGCGGGTTTCGACGTGCTGGAGGCGGCCTACCAGAACGCCAAGTCCGAGGAAAAGGAAAGTCGCTAACGGATAACATCAAGCTTTCCGCATTATGAAATCTGTTCGGCAATATGATAAGAATGGGTTTCCAATTGCATATCTCTTCTCTCCACATCCATGGAAACCATCAAGCAGGCCGACGGCAGCGGCATCCAGGTCATCAACCGTATGGGCGCGTTGCTGGATGCTCTGGCGTCCAGCGAAGCGCCGGTTACGCTCAAGGACCTGTCCGGGTCCACGGGGCTGCATGCATCCACGGCCCATCGCATCCTCCAGACGCTCGCCGGAATCGGGTACGTGGAACGCACCGACGGTGGCCAGTACCGTCTGGGCGTCAAGCTCCTGCAACTGGGCAATCGGGTGCGCCTGCACGTGGACCTGCGCCGGGATGCACTGCCGGTCATGGAAGCTCTGCGGGACCGGGTGGGGGAGACGGTGAACCTCACGGTTCGCGAGAGTGACGAGGTGGTTTACGTCGAGCGGGTCTCCGGAACCCGGAACATGCGTGTGGAACTGGTCATCGGTGGCCGCGCGCCACTTCACGTGACCGCCGTCGGCAAACTGTTTCTCGCGGAATCCGGACCGGGCGCCGTCGCTGAATACGCGGTCCGGACCGGATTGCGGCCCTATACCCGGCATTCGCTGGCGTCGGCGGACTCATTGCAGTCGGCGGTCGGCGAGGCAATCCGCCTGGGCTATGCCCGCGACAACCAGGAAACGGAAGACGGGGTCGCCTGCATCGGCGTGCCGGTGCGCGATGCCGCCGGCCGGATGGTGGCAGGGCT
>JASFMS010000195.1:0-5034 GCA_050117435.1 Ectothiorhodospiraceae bacterium
TGACTTCCATCAGGCCGAGCTTGTTGCAGTAGAAATCGAGCGACGCGTCGATGTCGCTGATGCGCACCATGGTGTGAAGGTATTGCATGATCGCCGATCTCCTTTCCGTCGGATGGCACCGTCGCGCCGCGGCGCCGGTTTCCTCGGGGCGTTGGTGGTCAATCCCCGGGCTGCATCTGCATGTCCACTTCAATGCCCCGGTCAGTGATGTCCGTGGTGGTGGTCACGCTGGCATTCAAGTTCTTCAGTGACTCCATGGCGTCGTTCGCCGCCTTGCGCTCCTGCGGGGACATGTCCGCCGGTATTTCACTCATCGCCGGTGCCAGGGCGCTGAACAGCCGGCCATAGTGGTAGCGCAGGCTGAGCAGCCCGTTGGGCGTCAGGGCCTCCGCCGCGCCGTCGTTCGGCGCGGGCAGTTCCGCGTCTCCCACGAGGAAATTCAGCGTCTTCGGCTTCAGGGCTACGCGTACCCGCTGGCCCCGGGTCAGCTGCGGCGGCAGCGCCACGGGCGGTCCACCCACCTCTGGCGAATTCTCCACGCCGAGCCCCACCATGGACTGCAGCATGTTCCAGATGGACTGTGGCCGTTCGCTGGCAATGGAGAGAATGGCATCGCCCCTGGTCGGCATGCCCGGGTCCGTACCGGGTTTCAGCTTCAGCAGCACGGCGGCGACACCCTTCACGTCCGCAAGCATGGCCGTGGCCATGCCCAGTTGCGCCGTGTTCGCCTGGGCCGCCTGCTGTTGAATGGCAACCAGTCCGGGGCACTGGAAAGAGGCGTTCGAGAACCGGCTGGTCAGGCTCTGGACCACCGGCACGACGCTGGCGAAGTCCAGGCCCAGCCCCATGCCGAACGCCGCGGGCATGTCGAACACCCCGGGAATGTGCCCTCGCAGGCGGGAGAGTTGATCCAGCGTTTCCCGGTCGTTGCTTTCGATCACCAGGCGCTGAGCGATACGGCCGGTGTCCGTGTCCATCGACGAGATGCCGACTGCGGTCTGCGGCCACACCGCGGCGATGGCGTTGGCGTCGGCGCGGCACGCCTCGGTGCGCAGTGCCGGAAGAATGGGGGTCGAAGCGCCCCAGGCGGCGGCGATGCGGTTCAGGGTCTTGCCCAGGCGGTTGCCGGGCGCGCCCGTGAGCGCGGCCATCAGCTCCTCGTGGTCCAGGAAGCCGGCGGTGCCTTCCACGAAGTCGTGCCGTTCCGCGAGCTTGTCGAGACGATCCTCGCTGAGATTCTCCTTCGGCCGGCTCACCCCGAGGGCGGTGTCCAGCGCGCTGTCCTCGATACCGGAGCCGTCGACGGTGACGGCCGCGAAGCCGTCTCCAGTGGCCACCACCAGGTCGAGCTTGTGTTGTGGATCCGCGGTCTTGAAGGCGTAACGACGCAGCGCCACCTTGCCGCGCTGATCGGGCCGCCCCTTGATTCCGGCACGCTTCTCGGCATCGTCAACGCTCTTCCAGAGGGTGTCGGCGTCGCTGATCCGCCAGCGCGCCACCGGCAGGGCGCCGGCGGCATAGAACGCGCCGACGGCACCGTCCTCCGGCAGTCCATACTGCGCGTAGGGGTTTTCGCCACGTTCCAAGGCCGCCAGTTGCTGCTGGACCATGGCCTGGTAAAGCGCCACGGCGGGGCCGGCGCTTTCCGCCGCCGCCTTCGGATCCATGTCGGCCGGCTGCGAAAGTCCTGCCTTTGTGACCTCGCGCCATTTCTCGTAGAGCGCCTGGACCGGCAGCGGCCGGGTGTAGCCCAGGAAGAGGACCGTGTCCGAGGGTACGAAGTCGAGCAGTTCGGCGCTGGCCTGCGGTGCGGCCCGGCGGTAGGCGTACCAGCCGCCGGCGACGGCGGCGACGGCGACGAGCAGCGCGATGATGAATACTACCGAACGTTTCATTGGTTATGGACTTCCAGGTCGCTCTTGGTAATCGAAAGGAGGCAGCATAGCGGGCAACGGGGTGGTTGCACTACCGCCGGGAGAAATGAATGATCCGGTCAGAGGCGCGGTTGCGCCTCGGCTTGACCGACGGCGTTACTGCTTCCGGCCGGATCGGAATGTGCCGGGCCGCCGCGGGGGCGGCCCGACTGACAGGACGCTACCGGGAGGCCAGGGCCTGCTCGGTGGCGGCGACGAGCACACAGAGGGCGATGCCCTCCGCCGCCTGCTCCACCTCCTCCAGAGAGGGGAAGCTCGGGGCGATACGCAGGTTGCGATCCTCGGGATCATGGCCCAGTGGGAAGGCGGCACCGGCCGGGGTCATGACCACGCCGGCGTCCTTCGCCAGTGCGGCAATCCGGGAGGCGCAGCCGGGCGGGACGTCCAGGCTGATGAAGTAGCCGCCCTTGGGCTGTGTCCAGGTGGCCACCTGTGGGTCGTTGAGCAACCGGCTGAACGCTTCCTCCACGGCCCGGAACTTCGGCGCCAGGATCTCCCGGTGGCCGTCCATCAGCTTGTGCAGGGCGTTGAGGTCCGGCAGCAGCTCACAGTGGCGCAGCTGATTGATCTTGTCCGGCCCGATGGTGCGCTTGCTCATGCGCTGCAGGAACCACCGGACGTTGTCCTGCGAGGCGCCGAACAGGGCCAGCCCCGAGCCGGCGAAGGTCACCTTGGACGTCGAGGCGAAGACCAGGGCGCGGTTGGCGTTCCCCTCTTGCTCGCAGGCCTCGATCAGGTTGGCGATCTCGATCCGCTCAGCGGTGAGGTGATGGACCGCGTAGGCGTTGTCCCAGAAAATCCGGAAGTCCGGTGCCGCCGTGGTCATGGCGGCGAGTCGCCGCACCACCTCGTCGGAGTAGACCGCCCCGGTGGGGTTTGAGTACTTCGGCACGCACCAGATGCCCTTGACGGCGGGATCGTCGCGCACCAGCGCCTCGACGCGGTCCATGTCCGGGCCGTCGTCGTTCAGCGGCACGCTGATCATCTCGATGCCGTACTCTTCGCAGATGGCGAAATGCCGGTCATAGCCCGGCACGGGGCAGAGGAACTTCACCGTGTCCTCGCGCATCCAGGGGCGGTCGCTGTCCGGGTTGCCCTTGAGCAGCGAGAAGACGATGTAGTCATGCATCAGCGAAAGGCTGGCGTTGCCGGAGGCGATGACGTTTTCCGGCGAAGTACCCAGCAGCGGCGCGAAAAGCTCGCGCGCCTCCGGAAGCCCCTGCAGACCGCCGTAGTTGCGGCAGTCCGTCCCGTCGCTGGCGGTGTGGTTGCCGGTGCCGGGCTTGTCCAGAAGGGACTCGACCAGGTCCAGCTGCTCCGGCGCGGGCTTGCCGCGGGCCATGTTCAGCGCCAGACCGCGGCCCTTGAAGGCCTGATACTGTTCGCTGACGCGGGTGTGAAGGTCCTTGAGCTCCGAGTCGCTGAGTTCGTTAAGCTGGGTCATGGGTTTCCTGTAGTTTGGGTGCCGCCTGAATTGCGCAACACGGGATGATAACAGGTTGACGTTGCGTATACTTCCCGCGACCGATTTTCGGTTCGCCCGTCGATGGGGAAAAGCATGAACGAGGACTCCGGGCCCACCCTGCGGCGGGCCGCTGAGGCCGACTGGCCGGCGGTCTGGGAAGTCGTCAGACCGGTGCTGAGGGCCGGCGACACCTATGCCCTGCCGGCTGACGTGGACGAGGCGTCCGCGTACCGTTTCTGGATGCAGGGTCCGGCGGCGACGTGGGTTGCCGAGCGGCACGGCGCCATCCTGGGTACGTACTATCTCAAGCCCAACCAGGCCGGCCCCGGTGACCACGTCTGCAATGCCGGCTTCATGGTCGCGCCGGCCGCCCGCCGGCAGGGGATTGCCCGGCGGATGGCGGAGCACGCGCTGGAGCAGGCCGCTGGCATGGGCTTCCGGGCGATGCAGTTCAACATGGTCGTGAGCACGAACCCGGCGCTGGCGCTGTGGCGGGAGCTGGGCTTTGACGTCGTCGGCACGTTGCCGGGGGCGTTTCGCCACCCCCGGGAAGGGCTGGTGGATGCCTACGTCATGTACCGTTGGCTGGAGGAGCCGTCATAGCCAGCCGGCACGCTTGAAGCGGTAGTACAGGTAGCCGCAGACGGCGGCCATGATTCCCAGCGCGCCGGCATAACCGTAGTGCCAGTCCAGTTCGGGCATGTGTTCGAAGTTCATTCCCCATATGCCCGCGAACACGGTGGCCACGGCAAAGATGGCGGCCCAGGCGGCAAGGCGCTTGTTCACCTCGGTTTCGTCGATGGCCACCATGGACAGGCTCACCTGAATGGCCGTGGCGATGGTCTCGCGAATGCTGTCGATGGACGTGTTGATTCGCAGCAGGTGGTCGGAGACGTCGCGGAAATACTCCTGCGTGCCCGCGCACAGGGCAGGAACGCGACCGCCGTGCAGCCGGCTGGCGGCCTCCATCAGCGGCGTGACGGCGTGCTTGACCAGTGTGACCTTGCGCTTGAGCTGGTACAGACGCTGGATATTGGAACGCTCGGAGCCCTTGGTGAACATCTGCTCCTCCACGGTTTCCAGCTCCGATTCCAGCTCCTCCAGTACCGGGAAGTAACGGTCCACCACCGCGTCCATCAGGGCGTAGAGGACGAAGGACGAGCCCTTGCCAAGCAGGTGCGGCTCGTGCTCGCAGCGATTGCGGACCCCGAGGAAGCCCTGCTCGCTGCGGTTGCGCACCGACAGCACGTAGTTCTCGCCGACGAAGACATCCACCTCGCCGGTACGCAGCTCGCCGTCCACCAGCTCGATGGTGTGCATCACCACGAACAGCGAATCATCGTATTCCTCGATCTTGGGACGCTGGTGGCCGTGGTGGGCGTCCTCCACCGCCAGCGGATGAAGATCGAATTCCGCCTGCATCCGGTCCAGTTCCTCGGGTTCGGCATCGCGCAGCGCCACCCAGACGAAACAGTCCGGTTTGCGCACATAACTGCCGATTTCCGAGGGCTGGATGTCCCTGAGCTTCTTGCCTTCCTGGTAGGCGACGCAGTTGATCAGCATTGCATTCTCCCCGGAGCCGCGCTGGCAAGCGGCTGGCCGATGGCGGCAGCTTTCTCCGCTCCGCCGAGATCC
>JASFMS010000196.1:0-5031 GCA_050117435.1 Ectothiorhodospiraceae bacterium
GCGTACCCAGACCGGACTCCGCGGTGCGCAGGTCAGCGCCGAAAACCTCGTTGGCCAGCTGCGCGAGCAGTATGGCCATGCCGAAGGTGGCAAGCACGGAGATGAAAAGATCCCGGTCCACCACCCGGAAAATCACGACCCGGTACATGAGCCAGCCCAGGCCGAACATCACCACGGTTGCCAGTGGCACGCCGTACCAGGGGTTGATGCCCACCAGCGTCAGCAACCAGGTAACGTAACCCCCCAGCATCACCAGCTCCCCCTGGGAGACATTGATGACGTTCATCACGCCCCAGACCAGGGCCATGCCGTAGGCAACGAGCGCGAAGATGGCACCGATGAGCAGTCCGTTGACCACCAGGTCCACCAGAAAGGCTGGCGAGAGAAACAGAATCTGAAGGTTCGAGAGCATCGCGGTTCTTCTTCTAGGGTCCGTTCACACTAAAAGCGACCCCGCCGACAACGGCGGGGTCGCAGGCGGATTCCGGCTCCGTGTTAGCGCTCACTCCACGGCGGAATCGGGTAGCGGAGGTCCGCGGAAGCCCACTTGCTCGGGGCCACGACCTTGTACTCACCATCCTGTACCTGGAAGAGCACCATCGGCTTGGCGGTGTTCTTGCCGGTGTCGTCGAAGTCGATGTTGCCATAGAAGGTCTGGATCTTGGTGGCCGCCAGCGCGTCACGAACCTTCTGCGGGTCCAGGCTGCCGGCGCGCTGCATGGCGTCGGCATAGACCTCCACCGCCGCCGCGGACTCGGCGGCCTGGTAGGGCGGCGCATACTCGTACTCGTTCTCGAACTGCTGCGCGAATTCCTCCGCGGTGCCGAAGAGATCGTCCTTGTAGGACAGGCTGCGATCCCACTGCGAGGCGCACAGGGTGTATTCCGCCGCCTTGCCGAACTTCTTGATGATCTCCGCGGAATCGCAGTGGGTCATCGCCAGCATCGGCACGTGCACCTTCATCTCGCTGAGCTGGCGGATGGCCAGAATCGCGCCCTTGGCGTGACCGGAGACCACGAGGAGATCCGGTTGCAGGGCCTTCACCTTGGTCAGCGTGGAGGACATGTCGTCCAGGGTCGGCGGCAGCTGGTCGTCGATGACCATGCTCATCCCGTATTCCTTGGCGTTGTCCAGCACACCGGCGCGGATGTCCTGGGAGAAGGGGTCGTTTTCAAAGGCGCCGGCAATCTTCATGGACGACGGATCCTTGCCGTCCGCCTTGGCCTGCTGGGCTCGCAGCGCCACCGCCGACTGCAGATACTGCTCGGAGGTGGAAAGTACCGCGAAGAGATACTTGTAACCCTCCTTGAACAGGCTCCGCGAAGCGCCGTTGGCTTCCACCATGGGTACGTTGTTGCGCTCGGTGACCGGGGCCATGGCCTTGGTCAGCCCGGAGCTGTAGGGGCCGAGCACGAATTTCACGCCATCCTGGTTGATCAGGCGCTGGGCCAGCTGGGCGGCACGGGCCGGGGTGGACTCGTCATCGTAGTACTTGACCCTGAGCTTGTAGGTCTTGTCGCCGACCTTCACCCCGCCGCTCTCGTTGATGCGTTTGACGGCGAGATCGTAGCCATTCTTGGTGTGCTTGCCGTTGATGGAGTATTTGCCGGTCAGCGAGATCGCCGCCCCCAGCGTGATGGTGTTGTCGTTCGCCTGGGCCGGTGCCGCGACGAGGCCGGCGGCAACGCAGACGATAATCAGTAGACGTCTCAGCATTTTCTCCTCCTGTTGCGTCGTTCTTCTGATTCGCGATGGAACGGAGTGCATCCTTCGCATGTGCTCATAGTCTAGACACGACTTGGCAGGTAACAACTGACGTACCAGTCAGCGGAGAGTCGCGATCCAGGGTTAATGAATGTGCCGATCTTGATTATTCTGTTTAATAAACTCGGTCGGACTACGGTCCGGACGAGGGACTAAAAAACGATAGAGCGCGGTTGAAACGAAACGAGGACGACATGGCGGAATTCGATCTCAACGCCCACGGAATCAAGGGCCCGACCATACTCCGTAACGCCGCCCCCGCGCGGCTCTACGAGGAGGCCCTGCGCAAGGAACCCGGTACGGCGATCTCGTCGACCGGTGCGCTGATCGCCCTGTCCGGGGCAAAGACCGGACGCAGCCCCAAGGACAAGCGCGTGGTGCAGCACCAGTCCGTGCTGGACGACGTGTGGTGGGGCGACGTGAACATCAGCCTGGAGGAGGACGCTTTCGAGATAGCCCGACAGCAGGCGGCGGACTACCTGAGCACCCGGGACCAGCTCTACGTGGTGGACGGCTTCGCCGGCTGGGACCCCCGCCACCGGGTGAAGATCCGCGTAATCTGCGAGCGGGCGTATCACGCGCTGTTCATGCGCAACATGCTGATCCGGCCCACGGCGGACGAGCTGGCCGCCTTTGACGAGCCCGATTACACCATCTACAACGCCGGGCGCTTCCCCGCCAACGAGCAGCTGCCGGGGATGTCGTCGAAAACCAGCGTGAGCCTGTGCCTCAGCCGGGGCGAGTTCGTCATTCTGGGCACCGAATACGCCGGGGAGATGAAGAAGGGCGTGTTCACCATCATGAACTACATCATGCCCAAACAGGACGTGCTCTCCATGCACTGCTCCGCCAACGAGGGGCCGCACGGCGACGTCTCCATCTTCTTCGGCCTCTCCGGTACCGGCAAAACCACCCTCTCCGCGGACCCGAGCCGCCGGCTCATCGGCGACGACGAGCACTGCTGGACCGACGAGGGCGTGTTCAACATCGAGGGCGGCTGCTACGCCAAAGTCATCGACCTCTCTGCGGAAGCGGAACCGGACATCTACAACGCCATTCGCTTCGAGGCGGTGCTGGAGAACGTGGTCTACGATCCGGAAACCCGGGAGGTGGACTACAGCGACGGCTCCATCACCGAGAACACCCGGTGCTCCTATCCCATCGAGTCCATCCCCAACAGCAAGACCCCGTGCACCGGCGCCATCCCGAAGAACGTCATCTTCCTCACCTGCGACGCATTCAGTGTCCTGCCGCCGGTGAGCAAGCTCACGCCCGCCCAGGCCATGTACCACTTCATCAGCGGCTACACGGCGAAGGTGGCGGGCACCGAGGTGGGCGTCACCGAGCCCCAGGCGACGTTCTCGGCCTGCTTCGGCGCACCGTTTCTGGTCTGGCACCCCACCAAGTACGCCGAGCTGCTTGCGGAGAAGATCCGCCAGCACGACGTCCGCGTATGGATGGTGAACACCGGCTGGAGCGGTGGGCCCTACGGAGTCGGCGAGCGCATGAGCATCGCCCATACCCGGGCCATCATTGACGCCATCCACGACGGCTCCCTGGACAAGGCCGAAACCGTCACGGACCCGGTTTTCGGCCTCGCCATCCCCACCAGCTGCCCGGGCGTGCCGGACGAAGTGCTGATCCCCGCCAACACCTGGGACGACGCGCAGGCCTACCGGGAAACCGCCGCCAAGCTGGCGAAGCTGTTCCATGACAACTTCGCCACCTACGCGGAAAAGGCCAGCGCCGAGATCCTGGCCGCCGCCCCGCGGGTGCCGGGGGAAAGCGAAGACGTCCGTGAGCGAGTGCCGGAGGGAAGGAGAGCGTAGAGACGAGGACTGTGGACTGAGTTGGGAGGACTGAGTACCAAGGACGGAGATTCGCGGCGAGGCGCCGCTCCCACATGCCTCCGGATCGCGGAGTGTGGGAGCGGCGCCCTCGCCGCGAATGGGTTCGAGAGAGGACTGAGCAACGAGGACTGCGGACTGAGTTCTCGGCGGTGCGTAGGCCGGAATAAGGACCATCAGGGACGTTTCCGGCATCTCCCCGCATCGCAGCCCTCACGATGCGAAGCCGGGAACGCTGCGCTTATCCCGGCCTACGACTGCTCGGTTTACCGGACAGTCCTTTAGTCCTTCAGTCCTTTCACACCCTCTGGCCCCATCCGCCGCCAATGCCCCAAACTGGGGTTACCTCAAGCCCGGGCCTCCATCATGTCCGACGAACGCAACCTCCTTATCGTCGCCCACGCGCCCTCCCCCAACACGCAAAGATTGGTGGAGGCGGTATTGCGCGGCGCCCGGCACCCGGACATCGACAACGTCTCCAGCCGCCACATTCCGCCACTGGACGCCACGCCGGATGACGTGCTCGCCGCCGACGGCATCATCCTCGGCACCACCGAAAACCTCGGCTACATGAGCGGGGCGCTGAAGGATTTCTTCGACCGCATCTACTACCCCTGCCTGGAACAGACCCAGGGCCGGCCCTACGCCCTCTACATCCGCGCCGGCCACGACGGCACCGGCACCCGCCGCGCGGTGGAAACCATCGTCACCGGCCTGCGCTGGCGCGCCATCCAGGACCCGCTGATCTGCCGCGGCGAGTTCCAGGAGGGCTTCGTCGATCAGTGCGAGGAGCTGGGAATGTCCATGGCAGCCGGCCTGGAGGCGGGGATTTTTTGAGGACTGAGTGATGTGGACTGTGGACTGAGATCGGCACCGGACCACCGTTGGACCGCGGATTGTGGGAGCGGCGCCCTCGCCGCGAATCTTCGGGGCTACCCGGGATGTTTTTGCAGCCACAGATGAACACGGATGAATTGGATGGGAGAGACGGCGAACACGGCCTTTTCCTCAGGAATGTGCATCCATGCCGCACCTCGAGCGTCGGAAGGCATTCGCCGCGAGGCGCGGCTCCCACAATCACCCCGAGTCTCTGGGCCCTCTGGGAGCGGCACCCTCGCCGCGAATAGTGCGGGTTGCGGACGGAGCAAGGCCGTAGGTCGGAATAGGTTCCGCCAGGGCCGTTTCCGGCGTCTTATCCCGCAAGCGACTCCAGCGGTTCAACGGCCGGATCGGTGCGCACGGCGCACCCTACCTGACTGAGATTGGAGTCGGACCGGCGCCAGACCCTGGATTGTGGGAGCGGCGCCCTCGCCGCGAATCTCCGGGGCTACCCGGGATGTTTTGCAGCCACAGATGAACACGGATGAATTGGATGGGAGAGCAGGCGAACACGGCCTTTTCCTCAGGAATGCGCATCCGT
>JASFMS010000197.1:0-5029 GCA_050117435.1 Ectothiorhodospiraceae bacterium
GCCAACGCCGACAGCAAACCGCAGAAACCCCTGGCGGTCGCCGACGACGCACCTCAGCCTGTCTGGTGAACCGGTTTCGCCGTCTGCCGATAGTTGAAGTGCCGCCGGCGGGAAAGGCCATCTCCATCGAACACGTGGCAGCCTGCCGACGGAAGCCGAAGACTGATCCGCTCCCCCACCCGGAAGCGTTGGCTGCCGTCGAAACGGGCAATCACCGAGCCCTCCGGCAACGCCGGTGAGGCAATATGCAGCAGCGTCGACTCGCCCAGCGGTTCGACGGCGACCACATCACCCTCGATGCCCTGAGCGCTCCGATCCTTGCCGTCCATATCCTCGGGGCGAATCCCGATGGTAATGCTCGCACCCGGCTGCAGACCCGCACCGTCCACTTCCGCCCGAATCCGCGTGCCGTCGGCGAGCGTCGCCTCGACGTGCTCGGCGTCGGCCGCCGCCACTTCCGCCGGCAGGAGATTCATCTGCGGCGCACCAAGAAATGTGGCGACAAATATGCTGCGCGGGTGGTGATAGAGCTCCAGGGGCGCTCCGGCCTGCTCCACACGTCCCTCATTCAGAACGACGATTTTGTCGGCGAGCGTCATCGCCTCGACCTGGTCGTGGGTGACGTAAACCATGGTGGTTTTCAGGTCGAAATGCAGCTTCGCCAGCTCCATTCGCATCTGTATGCGCAGTGCGGCATCCAGGTTCGACAACGGTTCGTCGAACAGAAAAACCTTGGGTTCACGGACAATGGCTCGGCCAATGGCGACGCGCTGACGCTGGCCGCCGGACAGCTGGCTGGGCAGGCGATCGAGGAGCTCGTCCAGCTGAAGCAGCGCGGCGGCCGATTTCACCTTGCGACGGACCTCCTCCTTTCCTCCCTGCTTCGGCTTCAGGCCGAACGCCATGTTCTCGTAGACGCTCATGTGCGGATACAGGGCGTAGGACTGGAACACCATGGCGACGCCGCGCTGGGACGGCGGGCGCCTGTTCACGGTGTTGCCGCCGATGGAGAGATCCCCCGATGTGACCGTCTCCAGCCCGGCAATCAATCGCAACAGCGTTGACTTCCCGCAGCCGGATGGGCCGACGAACACGACGAACTCGCCATCCTCGATGTCCAGGTCGACCCCGTGGATGGTCTCCACGCTGCCGAATGCCTTGCGAATGCCTCTGAGTTTTACATCTGCCATCTTTCTGTCCCGTTCAGCGGTCCGGCGGACGCGGCGACGGGCGCCGCCCGACGGACATTCACCCCTTCACGGCACCGGCGGTGAGGCCGGAGACGATTCGGCGCTGGAAAATCAGAACCAGCACGATCAGCGGCACGGTAACGATCACCGAGGCCGCCATGATGTTGCCCCAGGGCAGCTCGTACTGACTCGCTCCGGTGATGAGCGCGATGGCCACGGGCACGGTGCGCTGTTCGTTGGTCAGGGTAAACGTCAGCGCGAACAGGAACTCGTTCCACGCGGCAATGAACGCCAGCAGACCGGTGGTTGCCAGCGCCGGCCACATCAGCGGCATGAAGACCTTGGTTACAGTGACCCAGGGTGTCGCGCCGTCGACGATCGCGGCTTCCTCGAGCTCCTTGGGCAGGTCGCGCATGAACGTCGTCAGAACCCAGACGGTGAACGGCAGCGTGAAGATCATGTAGGACAGGCTGAGCCCCGCCAGGTTGTTGTAGAGCCCCAGTGCCCGGATGAGCTCGAACATGCCCGAGAGAACGGCCACCTGGGGGAACATGGACACACTGAGGATGGTCAGCAACAGAACCTTGCGCCCCCGGAAACGCACCCGTCCCAGCGCATAGGCGGCGGTGACGCCGAGAAAAAGCGAGAGCACCACCACCGACGCCGATACCAGTACCGAGTTCAGGATGTTGGTACCGAAGGGCTGTTCCGTGAACACCGCCTTGTAGTTCGCCAGGCTCCACGCCGTCGGCAGGTAGCTGACGTGGAACAGCTCGGAGCCCGAGCGCATGGAGGAGATCACGGCGTAGTAGAAGGGGAAGAGCGTGAAAAGGAGTATGAACACCACGAGGGCGTACAACCCGATGCGTTTGAGCACAAACATGTCGTTCAGTCCTCCGCCAGCTTGACGCGGCCCAGGCCGATATAGCCGATGGTCAGCAGCGCGACGATGAAGAAGAGCACGGTGGACGCGGCGGAACCGTAGCCCACTGACTGAAAGTCGACCAGCTGCTGCCGTGCGTAGACCGACATGGACATGGTCGCCTCACTGTTGGAGGTCAGGACGTAGATCACGTCGAACACGCGCAGTGCATCAAGGGACCGGAAGATGATCGCCACCATCAATGGCTGGCGGATCAACGGCAGAGTTACCTTGAAGAAAGTCTTGATCGGATTGATGCCGTCGACCTTGGCAGCGTCATAACAGTCGGACGGCAGCATCTGCAACGCCGCCAGGGATAGCAGCGCCATGAACGGCGTCGTCTTCCAGGCGTCGGCAAAGATTACCGCCCACATGGAGAGCTGGTCGTTGGCGGTCCAGGCCAGGGGCTCGCTGATGATTCCGAAACCCATCAGCATGTGATTCACGATCCCGTACTGATCATGGAGCATCCAGCCCCACATCTTTGCCGAAACGATCGTGGGTATCGCCCACGGCACGAGCACGGCGGCACGCACCAGCCCGCGCAGCTGGAAGGATGCGTTGAGCACCAGAGCCATCGCGAGCCCGATGATCGTCTCGATGGAGACGGAGACGACGGTAAAGAAGAGCGTGTTCCAAACCGATCGCCACCAGAGGGGATCGACGAGCACCCCCGCCCAGTAGCCGTCGTAATTGGCTATGAAATTCTCGAAGCCGATGAACTGGGCGCTCGAGAGGTCGGAGAGGTTGGCGTCCGTGAACCCCAGCCAGATGGTTCTCAGCAGCGGCCAGCCGGCCACCAGCGTGAGCACCACCAGCATCGGTGCGATGAAGATCCAGGCGGAACGCACCCTCCGACGCATCAATCCGGACATCTGTGCCATGAGGCCCCCTAGCCTGCGTATCTCACCGATCCGCGGCTGCCGCCGCGGACCCGCCGGCCAATCCGGCGTTGCACTTGGTTCGGGTGTCCGGCGCACCGTGGTGCGCGCCTGCGTTCCCGAACTATCCTGCGCGTTGGCTAGCCCGACGTCCCCGCTCCATCGCCTGGCGCAACGATGAATCAGGCGGGCTAACCGGCTCTCAACTCCGCTGCACGGCGCACTGTGCAGCGCAGCCCACGCAACGCGCCTCCGGGCGCCGCCGGAAGATCAGGTCCTCCGGCGGCGCCACCCGGCGCATCGGCAGGACCCGAGAGCCCTGCCCGCGGCGCGTTACCAGCGCCCACCCTTGCTGATCCGCATCAGCTCACCGTGGAGACGCTTCAGGCGGGGCCCGGCCTCGGCGCCACCCTGCAACACATCGTGAACCGCGTTGTAGAAGGCGTTGCTCACGCGGTTGTACTCACTGCCCGTCACCGTGGAGGGGCGAGGAACAGCGCTCACGAAGGTATCGTAGAGTTCACCGAAGAACGGCGTGGCGGCCAGGACGTCCTTATCCTTGTACAGCGCCTTGATCGTCGGGTTGTAGGAGGCCTTGATCGCGCGACGCTTCTGCTCTTTGTAGCTGGTCAGATACATCACCAGGTCCGCGGCGGCCTTCTGGTGCTTGGAGTACTTGGAAACGGCGAGCTGCCATCCGCCGAGGGTCGCCGCGTGGCGTCCGTCCTCGCCGCCCTTCGGCAGAGCCGCCACTCCGACCTTGCCCTTGATGGGGCTGTCCTCGCCCTGCGCGAGCGCCCATGCATAGGGCCAATTACGCATGAAGACCGCGTTGCCGGACTGGAACACGCCCCTGGCTTCTTCCTCGGCGTAGTTCAGCACGCCTTCGGGGCTGATCTTTCCGACCCAGCTCGCCGCTTCGTTGAGGGCGGCGGCAGCCTTCTTGTTATCGATGGTCACTTTGCCGTCGGGTTCGACGATCATGCCGCCGTCGTAGCTCGCCACCCACTCCAGAGCGTCGCATGTGAGACCCTCGTACGCCCGGCCCTGGAAGACGTAGCCCCACATCTTGTCATTGCCGGCCTCACGCTCGGCCTTCTGGATCTTCTCGGCGCTGGCCGCCATCTGATCCCAGGTGGTCGGGACCGACTGGTTGTACTTGTCCAGAAGGTCCTTGCGGTAGTACAGAACGCCGGCGTCGGTAAACCAGGGCATGGCAATCAGCCGACCGTCGACGGTATTGTTCTTTACGATGGCCTGGAAATGCTGATCCGGGGCGTCGCCGGCGTAGGGCTTCAGATCGATGAAGTGATTGCCGAGAATGCCCGGCCACACCACGTCGATCTGGTAGACGTCGATGTCGTCGGCGCCGGCGGAGAGAATCTGCTGGTACAGCGCAAGCCGCTCGGTGGTGGAGTTGGGGGTGGATACGATCCGGACGTCATTGCCCGTCTTCTCCGCCCAGGCGTTGGCGCCCTCCTTGCACAGTTCCAGCTCCTGTCCCACGGCACCACAGGAAATGGATACCGTTGCGGCCTGGGCCACACCGCCCAGCAAAGTGCCCGATAGAACGGCGGTCGCCGCCACATAGCGCAGTAGCTTCATCTCTGCTTCCTCCTCCGTGACTTTTCCACCCATTGCGGGCGGTGTACGTCGTTACGAACCCGGAACTGCCGGGATCATGGCTGAAGTTCGTGTAGTTTTACTACCTTACAGGCCCTGAAACCGATTATTGTTTGAGTATGCGCTGGATCTTAGCGGATTTTTCAGCCTTTCTCCAGTTCACAAGCCCGACAGAGAATTGTAGCTGTACTACTGACAACGTTGTCATTGCTCTTGTGACCGGAATATACAGTCTTTTGAGCGGAGCGTACAGTGAGGCGCAAATAGAGGGGAAGCCGAACGGAGCTCCGGCCCGGCGAGGGGCACCGTTCCCGCGAGACTGTGCGCGCGATACGGCGCAATGAATGGTCGTCGGAGGCGAGCGGAATGCGCGAGTTTCAACGTCGGCGAGGTCGCGCTGGGGCTAGCCCCCG
>JASFMS010000198.1:0-5025 GCA_050117435.1 Ectothiorhodospiraceae bacterium
GCTTCCGATGGCCGACCTTGCCCCGCTGAGAACCACGACGTCCCGGGTATCGCTCATAATCTCTCTCCCTCTGCTCAATCAGGTGGACGGCCGTCAGCCGCCGGCGGTGGGGTTGGGATGCTGCAGGGCAGCATCCGGTCCGAGTGTAGTTGTGGGTCTGCCGGCTGTCGAGGCGACTCTGCTTGAATGGCGGCGGGGGGTTGGCCAAAATATGCGCGGCTCCATTTCACAGGAAAACACCGCCCCATTCGCGGTCGACACGGACCCGTCCCGCAGCCGCGGCCACTGGTAACGCCTTGCCGCCTGATCGACGTCAAGCCAATTACGCCTCGGTGCCGCTAGGCTTACAGGCCGGCCATGAGCGGGCGGCTGGACAGCAGGCGCGACACGGCCCGGTGCGATCATGGCCCGGCGAACCAAGCGGTCGGACGATGGCCGGGCCCGGGACACGGCGCTATTCGCCATATGCCACGCCGCCGGGAAGCACAGGCGGAGTCACTGGGCCTGTGCGGCCCGGAAGCGGCGTGAACGCGACGGACTAAGGAGGACCAATGAGTCAGCACATCAAGTATCCCGAGACCGGAGAGAAGATCAAGGTCGTAGACGACAAACTCTCCGTTCCGGATAACCCCATCCTCGGTTACGTCGAGGGCGACGGCATCGGACCCGACATCACCCGTGCCTGCCTGCGCATCTGGGACGGCGCCGTGGAGAAGGCGTACGGCGGCAAGCGCAAGATCCACTGGGCAGAGCTGTTCATGGGCGAGAAGGCCGCCGGGCTCTACGACGGCGACTATTTCCCGCCCGAGACCCAGGAGGCGCTCCAGGATGTGATCGTCTCCATAAAGGGTCCGCTGACCACGCCGGTGGGTGGTGGTTTCCGCTCCCTCAACGTGGCGCTGCGCCAGAAGCTGGACCTGTACGCCTGCGTGCGCCCCGTGCGCCACTACGACGGTGTGCCCTCGCCGCTGCGCAAGCCCGAGGACGTGGACGTGGTGATCTTCCGCGAGAACACGGAGGACGTCTACGCGGGCATCGAGTACCAGTCCGGCAGCGACGAGAACAAGAAGCTGGCCCGCTTTCTCAAGGACGAAATGGGCGCGACGTTCTTCGACGACGCCGGCCTCGGCGTGAAGCCCGTCAGCCCCTTCGGCTCCAAGCGGCTGGTACGCAAGGCGATCCAGTACGCCGTGGACAACAATCGCGAGAGCGTGACCCTGGTCCACAAGGGCAACATCATGAAGTTCACCGAGGGCGCGTTCCGCACCTGGGGCTATGAAGTTGCCCGGGAGGAGTTCGGTGACGTCACCATCACCGAGGAGGAGCTCTACTCCACCTACGGCGGCAAGCGTCCCGAGGGCAAGATCGTCATCAAGGACCGCATCGCCGACATCATCTTCCAGCTGATGCTGCTGCGGCCCAACGAGTTCGACGTTCTGGCCACGATGAACCTGAACGGGGACTACCTCTCCGACGCCGTGGCCGCCGAGGTGGGCGGCGTGGGCATCGCCCCCGGCGCCAACATGTCCGACCACGTGGCCGTGTTCGAAGCCACCCACGGTACGGCGCCGAAGTACGCCAACCAGGACAAGGTCAACCCCGGCTCGCTGCTGTTCTCCGGCGTCATGATGCTGGAGTACATCGGCTGGCAGGAGGCCGCCGACCTCATTCGCGCCGCCTACCAGAAGGTCGTGACTTCCAAGATCGTCACCTACGATTTCGCCCGCAATCTGGAGGGCGCCACCGAGGTCAAGACCAGCCAGTTCGCCGACGCCCTCATCGACACCATGAACAGCGGCCGTGTCGATCTCGCGAAGTATCAGCAGGAGCGTGAGGAAGCCATCGAGCAGGACCGCAAGGTGCGCGAGCTGCGCCGGGTGTCTTCCCCGCTGGAGGAAATGATCGCCTCCGGTCGTACGCCGCACATCGTCGGCGACCTGATGAACCCGAGCCCGGTTTCGGTACCGGCGGACACCACGGTGGAGGACGCCATGCACCTGATGCGCGAGCGCCGCATCAGCTCGGTGATCTGCCAGCCCGGCGGTGATGGCGAGTGGGGCATCATGACCCAGCGCGACGTCATCTCCCGAATCGTTTCGGCCAACCGGCAGCCGTCGTCGGTCAAGGTCGGCGAGGTGGCGACCAAGCCGCTGAAGACCGTGCAGCGCGACATGAACCTGCACGAGTGCTCGGAGCGCATGAGCAGCGAAAACATCCGCCGCATGGTGGTGATGGACAGCAACAGCCAGCCCATCGGCATCATCTCCGACACGGATATCTTCGCCAGCGTCGAGCAGTTCGGCCTGCCCGAGTAGTCGCCCGCCACCAAGCGCGGCCGGGAGGCGACACCGCTGCCTCCCGGCCGCGCTCCGTTCAGCCGCCCGTTTGGCGTTCGCCTCTGGACGTAGTAAAACTACGTAGTCCGGCGGCGACACCTCTCGAACGCCGCAGTCCGGCTATTCTTGGCATTGAATGAGACCCGGGAGCACCATGACGGAAAAACGCACCGACGCGCCGCTGCGCGAGGACATACGCCAGCTGGGCGGCCAGCTCGGCAGCACGCTGCTCGAACAGGGCGGCGAGGAACTCTATCAGCGCGTGGAGGAGATTCGGCGGCTGTCCAAGGACGCCCGGGCGGGCGTTGAGGGGGCGGCCGACGCGCTGGAACGGATGCTCGTGGAGTTGCCCGACGAGCAGATCATGCCCGTGGTCCGCGCTTTCTCGCACTTCCTCAACCTGGCGAACATCGCCGAGCAGCATCACCGGGTTCGGCGCAGCCGGGCGTGGCAGCGGGATCCGGATTCCGCGCCCCTGCGCGGCTCGCTTCAGGAGGGATTCGAGCGGGTGGTCGCCGAACACGATCCCGACAGCGTTTACGAGACCGTCTGCGGTCTGGATATCGAGCTGGTGCTGACCGCCCACCCCACCGAGGTGTCCCGTCGTTCGCTGTTGCAGAAGTTCAACCGTATCGCCGACCTGCTGGATCAGCAGGACCGGCTGGACCCGACACCGGAGGAGATCGAGGAAGTCCACCAGGCGCTCAAGCGGGAGATCACCGGGGCCTGGCACACCGACGAGATCCGCCGCCGCCGGCCCACCCCGGTGGACGAGGCCCGCTGGGGCCTCGCGGTCATCGAGCAGACGCTGTGGGACACCATGCCCCGTTACCTGCGCCGGCTGGACAGGATGCTCTACCGGAAGACCGGCCGCTACCTGCCGCTGGATGCGGCGCCGATCCGCTTCGGCTCGTGGATGGGCGGTGACCGCGACGGCAACCCCAGAGTGACCTCCCGGGTTACCCTGGAAACCTGCCTGCTCAACCGCTGGATGGCCGTCGAGCTCTACGAGCGCGAGCTGGACGCCCTGATTTCCGAGCTGTCCCTGGAATGCGCCGACGACGATCTGCGCGCCCTGGTGCCGGACAGCTGGGAACCCTACCGGACGCTGCTCAAGCGCGTGCGGGCGCGCCTGCGCATGACCCGGAGCTGGATCGAGGCGCGGTTGGAGGGCAAACGTCCGCCTGACGGCGACATCATGCTGGACGCCGACGATCTCAGGGAGCCGCTTCTCGTCTGCTACCACTCCCTGCAGCGCTGCGGTGCGGGGGTTGTCGCCGAGGGTCGCCTGAAGGACCTGATTCGCCGTGTGTCCGTGTTCGGGCTCACGCTGATGCGCGTCGACATCCGCCAGGAGTCCAGCCGTCACGCCGACGTCATGGACGCTATCACCCGCTCTCTGGGGCTGGGCAGTTACCACGACTGGCCCGAGAGCGAGCGCCAGGAATTTCTGATCCGGGAGCTGGAGAGCCGGCGTCCGCTGGTCCCGCGGGATTTCGAGCCGGACGACGAGGTCCGCGAGGTGCTCGACACCTTCGCGGCGATGGCGGAGCTCGGCCCGGATTCCCTCGGCGCGTACGTGATTTCCATGGCCGCGGAGCCCTCCGACATTCTTGCCGTCGAACTGCTGCAGAAGGAAGCCGGCGTCCGTCACTACCTGCGGGTGGTCCCGCTGTTCGAGACGCTGGACGACCTCAACGGCGCGGAGGCATGCATCGAGCGCCTGGTGCAGATCCCCTGGTACCGGGACCGCATCCAGGGCCACCAGGAGGTGATGATCGGCTATTCCGATTCCGGCAAGGACGCCGGACACCTGACGGCGGCGTGGGCGCTGTACCAGACCCAGGAGAAGCTGGTGGCGCTGGCCCAGCGCCAGGGTCTCAAGCTGACGCTCTTTCACGGCCGCGGGGGCTCCATCGGTCGCGGCGGCGGCCCCACCCACGCCGCCATCCTGTCTCAGCCACCGGGCTCCGTGGCGGGCCGGCTGCGGGTGACCGAACAGGGCGAGGTGATTCAGGCCAAGTTCGGCCTGCCCGGCATTGCCCTGCGCAACCTGGAGCTCTACACCACCGCCGTAATGGAGGCCACGCTGAACCCGCCCCAGCCGCCCGAGAAATCCTGGCGGGAGCTCATGGACAGCCTTGCGGTAACCGCGATGAAGACCTATCGCGGACTGGTGCGGGAGACGCCGGAGTTCATCGACTACTTCAAGCACGCCACTCCGGAGCACGAGATTACCGGTCTTGCCATCGGCAGCCGTCCGGCACGGCGCAAGCCGACCCAGGGTGTGGAGAGCCTGCGCGCCATTCCCTGGATCTTTGCCTGGACGCAGACGCGCCTGCTGTTGCCGGCGTGGCTCGGCGTCGGCGAAGCCATGCAGGAAGCCCTGGACGGCGACCGCGGCGACGCCCTGAAGCGGATGTACCGGGAATGGCCGTTCTTCCGTGCATTCCTGGACATGGTCGAGATGGTGCTGGCCAAGGGCGATCCCGAGGTAGCGGCCTGGTACGACAGCCGCCTGGTGCCGACCGAGCTGCAACCCCTGGGGGAGCGGTTGCGGGGGCAGTATGCCAAGACGCTGGGCGCGGTGCTGGACGTCACCGGTCACGACCAGCCGCTGGATGATTCCCCGGTGGTGCAGCGTTCCGTCGCCGTGCGCAATCCCTACGTGGACCCGCTCAATCTGGTC
>JASFMS010000199.1:0-5012 GCA_050117435.1 Ectothiorhodospiraceae bacterium
CGTGGACGAGCTGCTGCCGGAGATCGCCGGCGTGCGCCGGCCGCCGCTGGCCTTCGGCCGGCTCCAGGGCATGCTCAAGGGCTACATCGATCTGGTGTTCGAGCACGACGGGCGCTTTTACGTGGTGGACTACAAGTCCAACCACCTGGGCAACCGCCCGGAGGCGTACACCCCGGAGCGCCTTGCCCGGGCCGTGGCCGCCAGCCGCTACGACCTGCAGTACATGCTCTACGCCCTCGCCGTGCACCGCTACCTGCGCACGCGGATTCCGGATTACGACTACGACCGTCACTTCGGCGGCGTCAGGTACCTGTTCCTGCGCGGCATGAGCCCGGAAAACGGCCCGGCCACGGGCGTGTTCAGCGCGCGCCCGGAGCGCGATCTCATCCGGCGTTTCGATGCGCTGTTCGCCGGAGCCGTCGGGGAGGTCGCCTGATGGATGCCGCCCTTCAGGCCGCCGTTCGCCAGCGCCTGCTGCGCCCGCTGGATGCCCATTTCGCCGGCTTTCTCGCGGAGCTGGCCGATGCGGACGATCCCGCCGTGACCCTCGCCGCCTGCCTGGTCAGCCAGCAGCTCGGCGAAGGCCACATCTGCGTGGATCTGGCGGACTACGCCGGCGAGACGCTGTTCGCCGATCCCCGTGAGCCGGACGTGCCGGGGATTCCGGCTCCGTCGCTGGAAGACTGGCTGGCGGCCCTGCGCGCCTCGCCGGTGGTGCAGGAGCCCGGCGGGCTGGCGCCGCTGGTGCTCACGGGAAGCCGGCTTTATCTGCGACGGTACTGGTGTTTCGAGCAGCGCCTCGCCGAGCGCCTGACCGCCCTGACGGAAAACGAAGCGGCCGTGGACGACGGCCTGTTGCGGGACGGCCTGGAGCGCCTGTTTCCGCCCACCGGCGACGAAGTGGACTGGCAGCGGGTGGCGGCCGCCGTGGCCGTTCTTCGGCCCTTCGCCGTCATCTCCGGCGGCCCCGGCACCGGCAAGACCCGCACCGTGAGCCGGGTGCTCGCCCTGCTCGCCGCGCAGGGACGCGCCCAAGGCCGTATGCCGCGCATCCGCCTGGCCGCGCCCACCGGCAAGGCCGCCGCCCGGCTCACCGAATCCATCCAGGGAAGCCTGCCGAAGCCGGACGAGGTGGGGTCGCCGGAGATCCTGGAGGCCATTCCCCGTGAGGCGGTGACCCTGCACCGCCTGCTCCGTGCCCGTCCCGGTCGTGTCCAGTTCGGTCATAACGCGGAGAATCCCCTGCATCTCGACGTGCTGCTGGTGGACGAGGCGTCCATGGTCGACCTGCCGCTGATGGCGCGGCTGGTGGAGGCGTTGCCGCCGAAGGCGAGACTGATCCTGCTCGGTGACCGGGACCAGCTCGCCTCCGTGGAGGCCGGCGCCGTGCTGGGGGATCTCTGCAGCGACGGCGAAGGCTATTCCGTGGAGATGCGGAAACAGCTGGAGGCGGTCACCGGATTCACGCTGCCGGAGTCGGCGGCCGGCTCGCCGCTGGCGAACGGCATCGCCTTTCTCTATCGCAGCTGGCGCTTCCGGGATGCCGACGATGGCGCACCGGGCATCGGCACCCTGGCCCGGGCCATTCGCGCCGGCGACGGCCACCGTGCGGCGGCGCTGCTGGAGGCGGCCGGGGCTGAGTCCGAGACGGAGGAATTGGCTTTCGAACATATTGCCGCGGAGCGCCTACCCGCCGCGCTGCAGAGCCATGCCCTGCCGTATTTTCGGGAGGTGGCGCGCAGCGCCGACGCCGCCTCCGCGCTGGACGCCCTCAACCGGTTCCGGGTGCTGTGCGCCCTGCGGGACGGGCCGTTCGGGGTGCACGGCATCAACCGTAGCGTTCGCGAGCTGCTGGGCCCCGCCGCCCAGCCGCGCTGGTATCACGGCCAGCCGCTGATGATCACCACCAACGATTACGCCCTCGGCCTCTATAACGGCGACGTTGGCGTCGTCTGGGACACCGGCGGCGGCGAGCTGCGCGCCCACTTCCCCGGCGCCGACGGCGAGGTGCGGCATTTCGCCCCCCAGCGCCTGCCGGCCCACGAGACCGTCTACGCCATGACCGTGCACAAGAGCCAGGGCTCGGAGTTCGAGCGGGTGCTGATGATCCTGCCGGACGAGCCCAACCCGGTGCTCACCCGGGAGCTGGTCTATACCGGGCTCACCCGGGCAAAGGCGCACGCCACGATCTGGGCGCGCCCGGAGATCCTCCGCGACGCCGTGGCGAACCGCCCCACGCGGCGCACCTCCGGGCTGGCGGACGCGCTGGCAAGTGCATCGTCCCGCAAACGTTAGTATTTTGGGGCGTGCTGAGCATGCCACCCTGGACAGTATCGAATGAGCAACAACAAGACCCTGAACGTACTGGGCGAGCCGCTGGAGGTGTGCTGCCTGTCGCCCATGACCGGTTTCTACCGCGACGGCGCCTGCAACACCGGCCCCGAGGACACCGGCATCCACACGGTCTGTGCCCAGGTGACCGAGGAGTTCCTGGAGTTCTCGAAAAGCCGCGGCAACGATCTCACCCAGCCCGTCCCCGCCATGGGTTTCCCCGGCCTGGAGCCGGGCGATCGCTGGTGCCTGTGCACCGCCCGCTGGATCGAGGCCTACCGCGCCGGCGTGGCGCCAAGGGTGGTGCTCCGCGCCACCCACGAGGAAACGCTGGCGATGGTGGACCTGGCGACGCTGAAGGAATACGCCATTGATTTGTCGTGAGGGTGGGCGTCGGGAAGTTTAGCCGCAGATGGACGCGGATTAACGCAGATGTCTGGGAGATTGTTTTTTTAGCCACAGATGGACACGGATGAATCGGATGGTTTGAGAGTGTTGTTTGCCTCTTCGCTTCTATCCGATTCATCTGTGTTCATCTGTGGCTGAACACCCTGTTGGTCTCTGACAGCGGAAGATTCGCGGCGAGGGCGCCGCTCCCACTGGGGTTGGTGCCTGCTTCTCTTCACTGTGGGAGCCGCGCCCCCGCGGCGAACTCCCGGGCATCACGGCGTGTAGGCCGGAATAAGGGCCGCAGGGCCCGTTTCCGGCATTTCCGGCGTGAGCGGAGGCTGTGCCGGGACGCCGGGAACGCTGCGCTTATCCCGGCCTACTGGTCTGCGCCGCCGATGGGCGCCGATGTCTTGAGAGGCATCCTTGGCTCTTCGCTTCTATCCGATTCATCCGTGTTCATCTGTGGCTAACTAATCTCCCTGATCGGCGTCCATCCGCGTTCATCTGCGGCTAAACGAATCACGCCCTCCGCAAGCCCTTTAGCAACCCCTTCAATCCCCGCGTATTCAGCACATCCCCGGCCTCCAGCCAGCCGCGGCGGGCCTGGTCGACGCCCAGGCGCATGTAGTCCAGGTGGGCGGTGGAATGGGCATCCGTCGCGATGACGAGCTTTACGCCCAGGTCGCGGGCGAGCTTGATGTGGGTGTCGCTGAGGTCCATGCGGCTGGGCTGGGCGTTGATTTCCAGGGCGCAGCCGCGGTCCATGGCGGCGGACATGATCCGCTCCATGTCCACGGCGTAGGGCTCGCGCTCGCCGATGAGGCGCCCGGTCGGGTGGGCGAAGATGTTGAAGTAGGGGCTGTCCATGGCCCGCAGGATGCGCTCGGTCTGCTGCTTTTCCGGCAGGTCGAACTTGTA
The DNA here is from genome assembly GCA_050117435.1 of Ectothiorhodospiraceae bacterium. Classification (GTDB taxonomy): domain Bacteria; phylum Pseudomonadota; class Gammaproteobacteria; order Nitrococcales; family Nitrococcaceae; genus JASFMS01. The sequence goes on from JASFMS010000199.1 coordinate 3,640, forward strand.
GTGAATGGCGCAGACGGTGAAGTCGAGGCGTTTCAGGATTTCGTGCGGTAGATCCAGGCTGCCGTCGTCGAGGATGTCCACCTCGGCGGACTTCAGCACGGTGATGCCTTTGAGCCGCTCGTTCAGTTTCTCCAGCTCATCCAGATGCCGGGCGAAACGGTCGGCGTCCATGCCGTTGGCGATGGTGACGTGCTGTGTGTGGTCGCTGATGGCGATGTACTCGTAGCCGCGCTCCTTTGCCGCGAGCGCCATTTCCTCCGCGGTGTTGTGGCCGTCGGTGGCGTCGGTGTGACAGTGCAGATCGCCGCGGACGGCCTTCAGCTCGATGAGCCTCGGCAGCCGTTTCGTCCGGGCCGCCTCGATCTCACCCCGGTTCTCCCGCAGCTCCGGTTCGATGTAGGGCAGGTCCGCCTGAGCGAAGACGGACTCCTCCGTACGTCCGGCCACCTGGCGGTTGTCCCGGAACACGCCGTATTCGTTCACCTTGAGGCCCTTGCGCTGGGCGATGCCCCGGACAGCGATGTTGTGCGCCTTCGAGCCGGTAAAGTAGTGAAGGGCGGCGCCGTAGCTCTCGTCCGGCACCACGCGCAGGTCCACCTGCAGGCCGGAGCGGAGAATCACGGTGGCCCGGGTGTCGCCCTGCGAGACTACCTCTGCGACCTCGTCGTAACCCGTGAACCGCGCCATGACGTCGCTGTCCCGGGGCGCGGTGATGAGTATGTCCAGATCGCCAACGGTTTCCCGGCGGCGCCGGTAGCTCCCGGCGATGATCGCCTGCTCCACGCCGCGGGATTCCTTCAGATACGCCAGTAGCGGCTCCGCCACCTGCTCGGCGGCGACCAGCCGCACCCGCTTCTCCGTGTCCCGGTGCTGCTCGATGGCGCGAAGGATTTTCTCCTCCGTCTTCTTCCCGAAACCGTCCAGTTTCTGCAGCCGGCCTTTGCGGCAGGCGCGCTCCAGATCTTCCAGGCTGCCGATGCCGAGCTGGCGGTGCAGCGCCCGGATGCGCTTGGGCCCCAGCCCCGGAATCGTCGCCAGATCCGCCAGGTGCTCGGGCAGGCCGTGTTCCAGCTCCTCCAGGGCCTTGAGGTGGCCCGTTTTCAGAATTTCCCGGATTTTCGCGGCCAGATCCTCGCCGATGCCGGGAAGTTCTTTCAGGTCCTCGCCGTCGGCGACCAGCTGCTCCAACTCCCGCCCCAGTCCATCGACGGTGCGCGCGGCGTTGCGATAGGCCCGCACCCGAAAGGGGTTGGCGTCCTGAATCTCCAGCAGCTCGGCATAGCGATTGAACAGCTCCGCAATCTCGGCGTTGTGAACGGGCATGGCCGCTCCCTGGTTCAGGTTTCCCTTACCCAACAACATTAGCCACAGAT
>JASFMS010000200.1:0-5010 GCA_050117435.1 Ectothiorhodospiraceae bacterium
AAAGCAGCTGTGGGACATGCTGGAGCTTCCCGCCACCGTCTCCATCAAGGGCCGGGACGGCGAGACGCACGCGGGCGTACCCACCTGGCGCTACTGGTGCCTGGAAGAAGGCGTGCTGAGCGTGGATCCGGATCTGCAGAAGACCAACTCCGGCGATGTGCCCCCGGTTATCCACGTGGACACCGACGCGCCGCTGCACTCCGACGAGGACGGCTCACTGATCACCGACCAGCCCTGGGGCATCTACTACAAGCCCGATCTCAACTTCAACGGCATTCAGGGCGGCGCCATGCCCTACCCCGTCGAGAAGGACGCGGACGAGGTCCAGGTAGATCCCTACGGACCCGAATCCCCCGAATTCATCGTCGGCCCGGACTTCGCCCACATGTGGGTCTCGGCGCTGGCCTTCTGCCAGTCCCGCTTCTCCGGGTTGCTGGGCAGGTTCAGCCGCGAGCCCTCCGGCGGGCTGGGCTGCTTTACCCCGGACAGCTTCCCCATCTTCGACCGCTTCTGTGAGAACGTGCACGTGATCGCCGACTCCAACCACGGCTACAAGATGATCGGCGTGGGTGAGCTGGTGGCACGCGAAGTGCTCGGCGAGCCCCAGGCACTGCTGGAGCCGTTCCGCTTCAGCCGCTACGAGAAGGGCGAGTTGCACCCCACTTCGAACAGCCCGTTCCCCTGGAGCTGAGCGGCGGGAGCCACGGCATGAGCAACGTAATCGACGGACGCGCCAGCGCGGCCCGCTGGCAAACGGAGATCGCCGGCGAGGTCGCGGATCTGCGGGAGCGCTCCGGGATCACTCCCGGTCTCAGGGTCATCATCGTCGGCAATGACCCGGCGTCGCGGTCTTACGTCCGCCGCAAGTCCCGGGTGGCGGGGGAAGTGGGCATCGACGGGCAGCTTGTGGAGCTGGACGAGAACGTCACCACGGACGAGTTGCTAACCGTTATCAGCGGGTTCAACGAGGATGCGGCCGTTCACGGCATTCTGGTTCAACTGCCCCTGCCGCCGCACGTGGACGAGGTCCGCGTGCTGCGGACCATCGCACCGGAGAAGGACGTTGACGGCTTCCACCCGGTAAACGTGGGCGGCCTGTTCAGCGCGCGCGACCCCATGGACGGGACGCGCCTGCTGCCATGCACACCGCTGGGCTGCATGCGGCTCATCGACGAGACCCTGGGCGTGGATTCCCTGAGCGGCAAGGAAGCCGTTGTCATCGGCCGCTCGAACATTGTCGGCAAGCCCATGGCGGCGCTGCTGCTCGGGGCGAACTGCTCCGTCTCCCAGATCCACTCCCGCACCGTGGATCCCGCCGCCCGCTGCCGCGACGCGGATATCGTCATCGCCGCGGTCGGCCGGCCCGGGCTCGTGGACGGCGACTGGATCAAGCCGGGTGCCGCCGTAATCGACGTGGGCATCAACCGCGTGCAGACGCCGGACGGCGGCAAACGCCTGGTCGGCGACGTGGACTTCGACGCCGTAGCCGGCGTCGCCGGCGCCATCACACCGGTCCCCGGCGGCGTCGGCCCGATGACAGTGGCGGGGCTGATGTTCAATACGCTTACCGCGGCTCGTGCGACGCTGCAATCTCCGGAGAGTTCGTGATGCGTTACTCCGCGCTGCAACTTTTCCTCCAGGGACTCAAGGGCCACAAGAACTGGCCCCGAATGTGGCGGGCCCCGGAACCGAAGCGCTCCTATGACGTGGTCATTATCGGCGGCGGCGGCCACGGGCTCGCCACGGCCTACTATCTCGCGAGCCGGCACGGCATCACCAACGTGGCGGTCGTGGAAAAAGGCTGGATCGGTGGCGGCAACGTGGGCCGGAATACCACCATCATCCGCTCCAACTACATGCTCGGCCCCAACACCCGTTTCTACGAACATTCCATGACGCTGTGGGAGAGCCTGGAGCAGGAGCTGAATTTCAACGCCATGGTCAGTCAGCGCGGCGTGCTGAACCTCTATCACTCCGACGGGCAACGTGACGCCTTCGCCCGCCGCGGCAACGCCATGCGCCTCGCCGGCGTGGACGCGGAACTGCTGGACGCCGACGACGTGCGCCGGCTGGTGCCGCACCTGGATTTCGATAACGCCCGCTTCCCCATCATGGGCGGCCTGTTCCAGCCCCGCGGCGGCACCGTCCGCCACGACGCCGTGGCGTGGGGATACGCCCGGGCCGCCGACGCCCTGGGCGTGGACATCATCCAGAACTGCGAGGTCACCGGAATCCTTACCGAGGGCAACCGGGCCGTCGGCGTGGAAACCACCCGTGGCCGAATTCGCGCCGGCAAGGTGGCCTCGGCCGTCGCCGGCAACACCACGCGGGTTGCCGACATGATCGGCCTGCCCCTGCCAATCGAGTCCCACGTGTTGCAGGCCTTCGTCACCGAGGGCATCAAGCCGCTCATCGATACCGTGGTCACCTTTGGCGCCGGCCACCTCTACATCAGCCAGTCGGACAAGGGTGGACTGGTGTTCGGCGGTGATCTGGATGGCTACAACTCCTACGCCCAGCGCGGCAATCTGCCCACGATGGAGCACGTCATGGCGGGCGGCATGGCGATCCTGCCGGTGCTCGGCCGACTGCGCCTGCTACGCCACTGGGGCGGGATCATGGACATGACCATGGACGGCAGCCCCATCATCACCCGCACCGACATGGATGGGTTCTACCTCAACGGCGGCTGGTGTTACGGCGGTTTCAAGGCGACCCCCGCCTCCGGCTGGTGCTTCGCCCATACCATCGCCAACGACCGGGAACACCCACTGTCCGAGGCCTTCAGCCTGGAGCGCTTCCGAACCGGCGCGCTGCTGGACGAGAAGGGCGTCGGCCCCAACCCCTGGATTCAGTAGGAGGCGCCGCCATGCATCGAATCGACTGCCCGTGGTGCGGCGTGCGCGACGAGGCCGAATTCCAGTACCGGGGCGACGCCACCGTGGAGCCGGCGCCCATCGGCACCGACGGGGACACCGCCTACCGCGCCGTGTACATCCGCAGCAACCCCAGAGGCTGGCACCTTGAATGGTGGCACCACGTCGGTGGCTGCCGACAGTTCGTCAAGGTCGTGCGAAATACCGCCCCCACGAGGAACTGGAGGTGCCGCAATGAGCACGGCACAGGAATTCCGTCTGCCCCAGGGCGGCACGGTTAACCGCGAACGCCCCGTTACGGTTACCTTCGACGGCCGCGAGTACGCCGGCTACGAGGGGGACACCCTCGCCTCGCTGCTGCTCGCCAACGGCGTGCGCCTGATGGGACGCAGTTTCAAGTACCACCGCCCCCGGGGCGTCCTGAGCATCGGCTCGGAGGAGCCGAACGCCCTGGTGGAACTTCGCCAGGGCGCCCGACGGGAACCGAACACCCGAGCGACCACCATCGAGGTTTTCGACGGCCTGAACGCAGCCAGCCAGAATCGCTTTCCATCGCTGAAATTCGACGTCCTCTCGGCCAACCGGCTGGCGCAACCGTTCCTGGTGGCCGGCTTCTACTACAAGACCTTCATGTGGCCCGCCGTTTTCTGGGAGAAGGTCTACGAGAAGAGCATCCGGCGCGCCGCCGGCCTGGGACGGGCCTCCGGGGCGCCGGACCCGGATCATTACGAGCACGGCCACGCCCATGCCGACGTCGTGATTGCGGGCGCCGGACCGGCCGGTCTCATGGCGGCGCTCGCCGCCGGTCGCAGCGGTGCCCGCGTCATCCTGCTGGAAGAACGCCCCTGGCTCGGCGGTCGTCTTTGCCTGGAACAGGATCGTCTGAACGGCCAACCCGCGGCGCAATGGGTTGCGGAAGCCGAGGCCGAACTGGAGCGAATGCGCAACGTTCGGATATTCCGGCGCACCACCCTGACCGGCGCCTATGATCACACGGTGCTGAGCGCCCTCGAACGTGTCGCCGACCATCTTCCCGAACCGCCGCACGGCACACCCCGGCAGCGGCTCTGGACACTGCGGGCGAAACGGGTGGTGCTCGCCCCCGGCGCCTTCGAGCGGCCGCTCGTATTCGACAACAACGACCTGCCGGGCGTCATGCTGTCGTCCGCCGTGCGCGGCTACGTCAACCGCTTCGCCGTCGCACCGGGGCAGCGCTTTGTCGTCGCCACCAACAACGACGATGCCTACCGGACCGCCCTGGACCTCGCCGCCAACGGCCTCGACGTCGCCGCCGTGCTGGACGCCCGGGACAATCCCGGCCGGGCCGCGGAACGCGCCCGCGACCAGGGAATTCGCGTGCTGACCGGTGCCCTCCCGGGTCGCGCCCGGGGCGGCCACACCATCAAGGCCGTGGACGTGGTGGACAACGACGGCGCCGCACTGGAGCGTATTGCGTGCGACTGCCTCGCCGTCTCCGGCGGCTACACCCCCGACGTCGGGCTCATCAGTCAAACCGGGCTGAAACCCCGGTGGGACGAGGCCATCGCCGCGTTCGTTCCCGACGAAGGGCCAGCGGCGTACCGCTGCGCGGGGGCCGGCGCCGGCGTTTTCGAGCTGGATGCCTGCCTGCGCCAGGGCCTCGCCGCCGGCGTGGAAGCCGCTGGCCAGTGCGGCTTCGCGCCCGGGGAACAGCCGCAACCGCCCACGGTGGAACAGGAGCCCCACAAGCCGCTGCAGCCGGTCTGGCGAGTGCCCGGGAAGGGCAAGGCGTTCGTGGACTATCAGAACGACGTCTCCGCCGGCGACGTCGCCCTGGCCAACCGCGAAGGCTATCAGAGCGTCGAGCACCTCAAGCGCTACACAACGCTGGGCATGGCCACGGACCAGGGCAAGACATCCAACGTCAACGGCCTTGCTCTTCTCGCCGACGCCCAGCAACGGCCGATACCGGAGGTGGGCACTACCCGGTTCCGGCCGCCGGCGGTGCCGGTCGCCATCGGCGCCTTTGCCGGCCACCGCAAGGGGCGGGATTTCGCCCCCATTCGCCGCACCGCCATGTTCCAGTGGCACGAGGCGAACGGGGCCCGTTACGTGGAGGCCGGCCAGTGGCTTCGCCCGAGCTGCTACCCCCGTC
>JASFMS010000201.1:0-5010 GCA_050117435.1 Ectothiorhodospiraceae bacterium
TCGCCGGCCCAGCGACCCATGCTCTTGTGTGCCGCGGGGGTGATTTCGTGATGCGGGTTGGCGCAGATGCGGTGGCTCATGATCGCGACCTCCCTTGATGATGCGTTGAGCTTGGTGACTAAGCTAACCTTGTCTATGTCGGTGAACAAACGGTAATTTCTCGGTCAATGCCAAAGAAAATCTAAGGGACGATCATGCGCCGCCTTCCACCTCTGAACAGCGTCCGCGCCTTTGAGGCGGCGGCGCGGCACACCAGTTTCGCGGCGGCAGCCGACGAGCTGAGTGTTACCGCGTCCGCGGTCAGTCAACAGGTCAAGGCCCTGGAGGACTGGCTGGGACTGGCGCTGTTCAGCCGGACGCCTCGAGGGCTTCTGCTAACCGATGCCGGCCGCCGCTATCTGCCCGCACTGACGGAGGCCCTGGACCGGGTGGATCGGGCGACCCGTCAGCTCTTCGCCAGCGAGTCGGCGCGGGTCATCACGGTGACCGTAACGCCGTCCCTGGGCACCCAGTGGCTCGTTCCCCACCTGTGGGAATACAGCACCCGCAACCCCGGTGTAGACGTGCGCATCAGTGCCACGGAGCGGACCGTGGACCTCACGCGCGAGGACGTGGACCTGGCGGTCCGGCTGGGGCGTGGTGCCGGCGACGGCGTTGTCTCCGAGTTCCTTATCCGGGACACCGTGGCGCCGGTGTGTGCGCCTGCACTGGTTGGCGGAGAATATCCGCTGAAGCATCCGGCGGACCTGCAGCACCACCGGCTGCTGCACATGGACGATCCCCTGTACAACGCGGGCGTGACCACCTGGCAGGAATGGCTCGAAGCCGCTGGTGCCGGTGAGGTCGACGCCAGCGTGGGGCCGCGCTTCAGCGTCTGGTATCTGGCGATCATGGAGGCGGTGGCGGGCCGCGGGGTCGCGCTGGGGCCGCGCAGTCTGGTGGGCGAGGAGCTGAGGGCGGGTCGGCTGGTGGCGCCCTTCGACCTGTGGTTGCCGGCGGGTGTGGACTATTACGTCGCTTATCGCGAGGGGGCCCTGGAGCGGCCGGCACTGGCGGCGTTCCGGGACTGGCTTTTCGAGCTCTGCGCGCGGGAGTAGTCCGCCACAGGAGCGCCGTCATCCCGCGGGTGGGCCTCGTCTCGTCTTGATGTGAGCGAGGGTGCTGATTCCGAGCCAGCGGGCGATTGCCTGCCGGGCTCCTGCGGGTCCGTGGACCCGTAGGCGGCCCGCTTCAAGGGCTCGCGCGATGGGGAGATCGCCGCGCCAGACGTAGATGAGGTCGGCCAGCGAACCTGACACGTAGAGGTCCACGTCGTGGGTGGGCTCCTTGACGCACAGTTCGCAGTGTCCGTTCTCGTTGAGAAACCACCACCGACGCTTGTGTCGCGGCTGGTCGATGACGTCGATCTGCACGATCTTTCGCCCGTCCCCGAGGGCGTCCGGATGCACGCTTTTTTCCATGGCCCAGAGCAGTAGATCCAGGTCCATTTCATGCTCCATCAGCTCCCGCCGTGACCAGCGTTGCCCCCAGGTTCCAAGTGCCTCCACCACCGGAATGAATTCGCGGCCGGCCTCGGTCAGGTGGTAGGTGCGCTTACGACCGCCGGGTGAGCGGCGGCGTTCCAGAATCCCCTCGGCTTCCAGTTGTCTGAGGCGCCGAGACAGGACGGTGGGGGATGCCAGCGGTATGCCCCGCTGCAACTCGGCAAACCGTGTGGAGCCGCCAGCGAGCTCACGAAGTATCAGCGGCGTCCAGCGCTCGCAGAAGATCTCCGCCGCCTTGGCAACGGGGCAGAATTGGCCGTAAGTCTTCATGGCTGCTGAACCCCCGGTATAACGCCGCTACCACGAGCTGCCCTGCCGGATCACTACACATCGTGGAGTATTTTCGGCTCGCGGGCGGTGATCAAGTGGAGGGCGGAACAAGGGCTGCACCAGAGGGAAGTCCGCCATGAACAGCACAACCATCCCCCGCTCGTCACTGACTCTCAGCCAGTTTCGTGACCGTCTCGGTGCCGGCCTGATCGAGCCCGACGACGCGGCTTATGACGAGGCCCGCCTTGTGTGGAATGCCCTGATCGACCGGCGACCGGCACTCATTGCCCGTTGCAGGAGTGCGGAAGAGGTGGCGCTGTGCATCCGCTTTGCGCGCCAGCACGGCTGCCGACTGGCCGTCCGCGGCGGCGGACACAATATAGCCGGAAAGGCGGTTTGCGAGGGCGGTCTGGTTATTGACCTCTCGCTGATGAAAGCGGTGGAAGTGGATTCCGCGACCTGCCGCGCGCGGGTTGGTGGCGGAGCCACGTGGGCGGATCTGGACGCCGCCGCACAGGCGCACGGCCTTGCCACGCCTGGAGGTGTGGTCTCCACGACCGGAGTCGGCGGACTTACTCTGGGCGGCGGCCTGGGCCGACTGAGTCGTGCCTTCGGTCTGAGCGCGGACAACCTGACGGCGGCGGAGGTGGTGACGGCGGAGGGCGTCCTGCTCAACGCCAGCGCCACCGAACACGCGGACCTGTTCTGGGCCGTTCGCGGCGGCGGTGGCAATTTCGGCGTAGTGACGCGTTTCGAATTCGCCTTGCACCGCGTTGGGCCGGAGGTGCTTTTCGGCGTACTCGTCTACCCGTTGGAGCAGGCGCCGGAAGTGCTCCGTCACTATCGCGACTTTGCCCTCGCGGCGCCGCGGGAGAGCGCCATCTGGCTGGACTGCGTGACCGCGCCGCCGTTGCCGTTCCTCCCCGAGCAGGTGCACGGCACACCGGTGGTAATGGTCGCGCCGTTCTATGCCGGAGACCTGGACGAGGGCGAGTCAATGCTGCGCCCGTTGCGGGAGTTCGGGGAACCGTTGGCCGATGTCGTAGAGCGCCAGCCCTACGCCGCAACGCAGTCGGCCCTGGATGCTCTGTTCGAAGCCGGTGCGCGGAATTACTGGCGCTCCTGCAACTACGCGGAAATGGCCGACGGCGTGCTGGACGTCGTCGTCGACTTCGCCGCGCGGTTCCCGTCGCCCCAGTCCGATATTCTCATCGCTCATGTGGGTGGTGCCATCGCCGACATTTCGCCGCACGCCACCGCGTATCCGCACAGAAATGCGCAGTTTATCGTTTCCCCGGGAGCCCGCTGGATGGATCCCGCGGACGACGACAGATGTCTGTCGTGGGTGCGCGAGTGCGGAGACGCGCTGGCGAAATTTCCAACCGCGGGTACTTATGTGAACTTCGTAACCGAGGAGCAGGGACGAGAGCGGGCCGCCTATGGAAGCAACTATGACCGTCTGGCGGCGGTGAAGGCGAAGTACGATCCGGAGAACGTGTTCTCCATGAACCAGAATGTTCGGCCTCAGTGAGAGAGCCCGTTTCAGCCGTGGATGAACCGGGCGCACTGGATAAAACCATGGAATTTCTCGACGTGCCGCGTTCGGCGGCGGGATAGCACGCTGCAGGTCCCAACGGGGCGACGGCCCGGGGTCGGCCTTCGGTACGATCGCGGCCCATGCGGTCTGTTGTGTTGCGCCAATCCGCCAGGAACCATGACATGCCCGCTGATCCGGGTTAATCGGCGTCCATCTGCGGCTATACGAGTCGATCCCCCTTCGCTGTAGCATGGAAGCTTTCGCGAAACGGTCTCCATTGAAGCCATCCGCCCGCCAGAATGAAGGTCCGATGACTGAGGACAGGGAAGCGCTACAGCGCCGCGAGCTGCGTCGTTATCGCGGTGTGGCCGTCTCGATGCTGCTGGCCATGGTTGCGGTATTCGCCGCCACACACGCCGTTGAGAATCCATCCGTGTGGTTGCTGCTGGCCCGTGCCGCCGCGGAGGCGGGGGTCGTGGGCGGACTGGCCGACTGGTTCGCGGTGACGGCGCTCTTTCGTCGCCCGCTGGGGTTGCCGATTCCCCACACGGCGATCATTCCCCGGAACAAGGAGCGTATCGGCGAGGGGCTCGGACGATTCGTCGAGCGCAATTTTCTCGCTCCGGATCTGATTGCCGGCAAGCTGCAGGAGCTGGACCTGGCGCGCGCGCTGGGGGAATGGCTCTGCGCGCCGGGAAACAGCGACCTGGTGTCAGGGCGGTTGCTGGCGGTGCTGCCGGGCATGTTCCGTGGGTTGAACGCCTCGCGCTTGCGACGACTGTTCCGCCGCTGTCTGCGGCAGCGGCTGCGACGTTTCGACCCCCAGCGGCCGGCGGCCCAGGGGCTGCGGATGCTCGTGGGCACCGAGCAGTATCGGGAGCTGGTGGGCCGGGTGTTGATCTCTGCGCGGGGTGTCCTGTTGCGCAATGAGGACCGAATCTACGCCGCCGTCTCCGCCCACAGCCGCTGGTGGGTCCCCTCGCGGGCCGACCGGCGGATGGCTGAGGCCGTCGTGGAGGGGCTGGAGGAGATTCTCGACGGCCTCGCGCATCCGGACCATCCCATGCGCGTCGAGTTCGACCGCTCCGTGCTGGAGACCATCGACCGGCTCGAGACGTCTCCGGCCTTCGCGGCGGAGGTCGAGGCCGTGCGTGACCGGTTGTTGCACTCACCGGAATTCACGGCGCAGCTGGACCGCATATGGGACGAGCTGTACGCGGCGCTGGACCGTGGCTTGGCGGAGGAGCGGGGCGCGCTGTCACGGGCTCTGTCGCGAGGACTGCAGGCGTTCGGGCGTTCCGTTCAGGACGATCCCGAGCTGCGAGGCCGGGTCAACGGCCAGATCGAGGAGCTGGCGGTGGAGTTCATAACCCCGTACCGCCGGGAGATCGGCACCTTTATCGCCGAGGTGGTCGGTCGCTGGGATGCCGGCACCGTCAGCGACCGGCTGGAGCTCGCCGTCGGCCGCGACCTTCAGTACATCCGCATGAACGGCACGCTGGTCGGCGCTCTGGTGGGGGCGGTGCTCTTCGGCATTACCCGACTTTTCTGAGCCGCGATGCGCCGGGCCCGCCGTCAACTGGCTGATGCCCGTGCTCGCGACTATCTTGCGGTCCCTGCCACCGGAACTTTGAGACTTCGGCTAGGGTCACTGGTGCC
>JASFMS010000202.1:0-5004 GCA_050117435.1 Ectothiorhodospiraceae bacterium
GCCCGGGCGGTTGATGTAGTCTCTGCCCGTGACCTGGCCGATGGCCAGAATGTCTCCCACGTGCTCGATGGCGGGCGCAATCGCCACGGGAATCATGAACAGAACGGCGTTCAGGTTGAATTCGGGGAGCACGAACCCCGGAATCTCCACGGCCGGTGCGGCGGCAACCGTGCTGAAGTCCACCATGCCCAGGGTGAGTGCAAGCACATAGCCCACGGCGATGCCGGCGAGTACCGGCACGAGGCGGAAGATGCCGCGGGAAAAGGTCGCGACCGCCAGTGTGGTGGCGAGGGCGCTCATGGAGACGATTACCGCATCGGTGTAGGGGAACAGCACCTGGGAGCCGTCACCGGTCTTGCCCATGGCCATGTTCACGGCCACGGGCGCGAGACCCAGGCCGATGATCATGATGACGGGGCCCGTGACCACCGGAGGCATAAGCCGGTGGATTATGCCGGGACCGCGCAGCTTCACCGCCAGTGCCAGAACCATGTAGGCGAGGCCGGCCGCAAAGAGCCCTCCCATGGTGGCGGGGGTGCCCCAGGTCTGAATGCTGTAGGTGATGGGTGCGATGAAGGCGAATGACGAGGCGAGGAATACCGGGACCGTGCGTACGGTGATCGCCTGGAACAGAAGCGTGCCGGCCCCGGCGGTGAACAGCGCGACGCTGGGGTCGAGCCCCGTGATCAGCGGCATGAGAACCAGCGCGCCGAAGGCGACGAAAAGCATTTGCGAGCCGGCAAGCGCCGAGCGCCATCCCGTTACCGGCGATGGTTGGTTGTCAGCCATGTTTGCCCCCTTGTTTCGTTATTTCGTGCCGAATATCTTGTCGCCGGCGTCTCCCAGGCCGGGCATGATGTAGCCGTTTTCGTCCAGATGGTCGTCCACCGCCGCGGTGTATATGTCCACGTCGGGATGAGCGCCGGTGACTTTTTCGATGCCTTCCGGTGCCGCCACCAGCACCAGTGCGCTGATATTGGTGCAACCGGCCTGCTTCAGCATGTCGATGGTGGCCACCATGGACCCGCCGGTCGCCAGCATGGGATCCAGTATCAGCGCCATGCGATCTTCCAGGTTGCTGGCCAGCTTGTCGAAATAGGTCACCGGTTTCAGGGTCTGCTCGTCGCGGTAAAGGCCGACCACGCTGATTCGGGCGCTGGGAATGAGCTCCAGCACGCCGTCGAGCATGCCGAGCCCGGCGCGCAGGATCGGAACGGCAGTGATCTTCTTGCCCTTTATCCGTTCCACCTCCACCGGGCCGCACCATCCCTGGATCGTATAGGGCTCGAGAGCAAGCTCCTTGGTGGCTTCGTAGGAAAGCAGGCATCCCACTTCCGCCGCCAACTGGCGAAAGCTTCTCGTGCTCATGTGCTTGTCCCGCATCAGCCCGATCTTGTGCCGGATCAGCGGGTGCTTGATTTCGTGGACACTCATGCGGAGACCTCGACTACGCGCTACGGAATCGTGTTCGCCGCTGCCCGGAAGGATCGCCGGTAACGGCGGGTCGTTATTCTGATTCGCAGATGCCGTTGCTGCGGCGGCGGAAAGTGTAACCGTTTTGGATTCGACTTGCTGATCCTGGGCGTCGGCTGCCCAACTCCGTCGGCTGAAGGTATGATCGCGCCATGGATATGTTCGAGAACAACGCTCGAGGCGACGCGGAGCCGCTGGCCTACCGGATGCGGCCGCGGACGCTGGATGAATTCGCCGGCCAGGTTGCCCTGGTGGGCAGCGGTAAACCCTTGCGACGCTGGGTGGAGAGCGGCGCTGTCCGCTCCATGATCCTCTGGGGGCCACCGGGCACGGGCAAGACCACCCTGGCGGAGATCGTCGCCGCGGCTGTGGACGCGAAGCTCCGCCGCCTCTCGGCCGTCGGCTCCGGCGTGAAGGACATCCGCGACGCGGTGAACGAGGCGCGGGTGGCGCTTGAACAGGGAAGGCGGACAATTCTCTTCGTCGACGAGATTCATCGTTTCAACAAGTCCCAGCAGGACGCACTGCTGCCTCACGTTGAGAGCGGCACCGTGACCCTGATAGGGGCGACCACGGAAAACCCTTCGTTCGAAGTCAACGGCGCATTGCGCTCGCGCTGCCGGATCTTCGTTCTCAAACCCCTGAGCGCGGACGACCTGATTCAGGTTCTGCGGCGCGCGCTCAAGGACAAAACCCGGGGGCTGGGGCTGCGCCGGGTCCGTGCCGGTGACGAAGTGCTCGGTCGTATCGCCCGGGCGGCGTCGGGAGACGCGCGCCAGGCGCTGGGGCTGCTGGAGACCGCCTGCGATTTCACGGTGGAAACGGCGGACGGCGAACAACTGACCGACGAGGCGGTAGCGGAGGCGGTGGGCCACGTGGGCGGGACACTGGACAAACAGGGCGACGCCTATTACGACCTGCTGTCCGCCATCCACAAATCCGTGCGCTCCTCCCGCCAGGATGCGGCGCTGTTCTACATCGCCCAGTTCGTCGTAGCGGGCGGTGACCCGCTGGACGTGATACGGCGGCTTGCCGCTATCGCCTCGGAGGACGTGGGAAATGCCGATCCGCGGGCCCTGCCGCTGGTCATGGCCGCGTGGGACGCGTATCTGCGGCTGGGGCAGTACGAGGGCGAGCGGGCGATTGCCCACGCCGCGATTCATCTATGCGTGGCGCCCAAGTCAAACGCCATCGATCAGGCGTGGAAGCGCGCCCGGGCGTTCGCGGCGAAGCACACGGACTACGAGATTCCCCGCTACCTGCGCAATGCACCCACGGCGCTCATGGCCTCGCTGGGCAACGCCGATGGCTACCGCTATGCGCACAACGAGCCCCATGGATACCCGGCAGGATCGTCCCACGACTGCTGGCCTGAGGGTCTGCCCGGAGAAGCCTTCTACCAGCCTACGGAGTTCGGCCAGGAGAAGCGTTTCCGGGAATACCTGCAGTGGCGCGCGGAGCTGGACCGCGCATACGACGAAGGCTAGGAAACGTTCAACGCTCCCCCTGGTCAGTCCGGTGTTTCGGGAAGGTGTCCTCCGGTTGCGGGCTGCTTTGCTCCGTCGCGGCTTTTCATCCACACACCACCGGATTCCGAGTCGATGTAGTCGCCGTCGCGGTAGGGTTTGAGCGTTTTCCAGCCTTCACCCGGCTGATATTGCGGCCGGGCCGGTTCCGGGGTAGGGGCGAGCAGAGGCGCGCTGTCCGGGTTTGCCGCAAAAACCTGACCGCCGGCGGTCAATGCCAGCAACATGCAAAGGGTCGCGCTTGCACGCCTGCGGGTTGCGAATGGGGACGCCCCGGCAAACTCACGAATTGTTGCGATCACTGCTTGGGCCCTGCGAAAGCCTGGGGACGGTTCACTCGGATATTGGACACGCGGCTACGCGGAAAGTGCCAGGGGAAAGGGCCCGGGAAAGCGCGGCAGGACAGGTTGCCGCCGTGCTCGAAAGGCTCAGGCAGCGGCCAGCCAGACTCCGACCGCAAACATCAGCGTTCCCGCTATCCGGTTCAGCAGCCGGGTATGCCCGGCGTCCTGCAGGAAGCGACCGAGTGAGCGCCCCCCGCTGGCGTAAAGCAGCAGGCAGCAGAACTCCAACGCCAGAATCACACCGACGAGCACTGCCAACTGTGGTGGCACTGCCCGCGTGGAGTCGATGAAGGGCGGTAGCAGTGCGATGAAGAACGCCCAGCCCTTGGGATTGGCGACCGCCGTTACGAAACCCTGAACCGCCAGCTGCCTGCGGGAAACCGTTGTGCCCGCCGTCCCGGTGTCCAGGGAGAGCGAGACCCGTCCGCGCGAGCGCCACATCTGTACGCCCAGGTACATGAGATAGGCGCCCCCCACGTACTTGAAGACCTGAAATACGGCGGGGTAGCCCAGCATCAGGGTGGCGACGCCGGCTACCGCGGCGACAGCGACCAGCGCCACGCCGAGCAGCTCCCCGGCCATCATCCACAAGGTGCGTTTCACGCCCAGCGTAATGCCCAGCGACAGGGACAGTGTCATGCACATACCCGGGGTAAGGGACACCAGAAAGAACGTGGGGATGAACGCGCTGAGAAGCGGCCAATTGATGATAGCGGGCACGGAAATCGCTGTCTGACGGAGCCTCGGGACCGGAAATACTCGCGCGAAACCGCGGCGGGGACAAGGGAAGCGCTGATCAATTCCTCGCGTTCGCGACGAATTAATCAGCGCTTCCCAAGTGCCCGCGAGGCTTCTTTCAACCTGTGGCCGGTCGAAAAATGGGTCGACCCGGCGCGCCGGTAGCCCGATCTGTGCCCGGGATGCTGCGCCGGTATCCGGACGCAGGCGCTCGATTTTCCAAAAACGACGTCGAGTTTAGGTTTGGCGACTCGATGTACTTTTGCTGCACTGCAACCTAAGTCTCTGATCGCGCAGATAGTGTTCGATCGGATGTCGTTTTTCGTGTCACTCGATGTCGTTCCGCTTCAATGTGTCGTTTTTCATAAATCTGCCGTCGTTGCGGCGTCAGCGCAGGCCCGGAGCGGGGAATACTCTCGTCGCCAATGGCAGCGGTCGTTCCGCTGCGGTGGACGTAAACCTAGAGGGGAGCCGCCATGGCCGACGAGCAGTACGACGAGGACGAACTGGACCTGTCCACCCTTCCGGACGACGAGCTGGTGGAGCAGATGCATGATGACCTCTATGACGGCCTCAAGGAGGCGGTCGAGGAGGGCACTCGTATTCTCCTCGATCGCGGCTGGGGACCGGACAAGGTCCTCAACGACGCTCTGGTAGGCGGCATGCAGATCGTCGGTGTGGATTTCCGCGACGGCGTTCTGTTCGTGCCGGAAGTGCTGATGGCCGCCAACGCCATGAAAGGTGGCATGGAGATTCTGCGGCCCCTGCTGGCGGAAACCGGCGCACCGCGCATCGGAAAGATGGTAATCGGCACCGTCAAGGGCGATATCCACGACATCGGCAAGAACCTGGTGGCCATGATGATGGAAGGCGCCGGCTTCGAAGTTGTGGATATCGGCATCAACATTCCCGTCGAGGACTAC
>JASFMS010000203.1:0-4998 GCA_050117435.1 Ectothiorhodospiraceae bacterium
GTCAGCAGATTATAGCCAGCCCCGGAAGCGTCATGGAAACGCGCCGGATTTCCCTGGGCGAAGGCGCCAAGCAGCGCGCGGACACGATTGGGATTGTTACGGTCGAAATCCGGGTGCCCGGTCAGCGTGCGCACGCGCTCAAGGGTGTCCGGGCGCTGGGAGGTGGCCTGTACACGGAACCACTTGTCCAGAACCAGGGAGTTGTCCTTCCAGCGGGCGTGGAAATCCTCCAGGGCACTGTCCGCTTTCTCCCAGGCCATGTCTGCAAGCAGGCCGAGGGCGGCGAGCGATTGGGTCATGTTGCTTGCCTGGCGGTACTGGGCAAGGCAGCGCTGCCGCGCATCCTCGGAGTCCGTTGCCGCCAGGTATGAGAGCAGGACGCTGCGCAGTCGCCGGCGCGCGATGGAGGCCGGATCCGGCGTGTACGGCCCTTCCTCGCCCAGGGATTCCAGGCGCTCCCGGAGCTCGGTCTGCAGGGTCTCGCCCAGCTGACGGCGCAGGGATTCCCGGGCGTCGTGGATACCCTCCACATCGATGACCGCCATCTGTTCGGCCACGAAGCTCTCGGGGGGCAAAGTCAGTGCCTCGGCCACCAGGGCCATGTCCGCTTCGCTGTCGGTCAGGGTCTGGCGGAAGGCATGGCCGAAGACCTCCGGCAGTTGTCCGGGGCCTTCCTTCACCCAGCGCAGCAGAATCCGGCAGGCCAGCTGCTGTCCGGCCTCCCAGCGGTTGAAGTCATCGGCGTCGTGGGCAAAGAGGAAGGCCAGCTGTTCGTCGCTGTAGTCGTACTCCAGGAGCACCGGCGCGGAGAAGCCCCGAAACAGCGAGGGAACCGGCCGCTGCGGGACACTGGTGAAGCGGAAACTCTGCTTCTCCTCGGTCACATCGAGCGCCCGCGATCCCGCGGTCGCGGCGGATTCATTCTCCAGAATGGCCGGCATGTCGGCGCCGTCCGGACCCACGAGCGCGGTGACCATGGGCATGTGCAGCGGAAATTTTTCCTTCTGCCCGGGTGTCGGCGGCGTGTTCTGGTGCACGTGGAGCGTGTAGGTCGCAGTTTCCGGGTCGTATTCGTCGGTGACGCGCACCCGGGGGGTGCCGGCCTGGCTGTACCAGCGGCCGAACTGCCCGAGGTCCACGCCGTTGGCGTCGGCCATGGCGGCGAGGAAGTCGTCGCAGGTCACGGCCTGACCGTCATGGCGCTCGAAGTACAGATCCATGCCGCGACGGAAGCCTTCCGCCCCGAGGAGCTGGTGATACATGCGAATCACCTCGGCGCCCTTCATGTAAACGGTGGCCGTATAGAAGTTGTTGATCTCCATATACTCATCGGGTCGCACCGGATGGGCCATGGGGCCGGCATCCTCCGGGAACTGGGCGGCGCGCAGGATCCGCACCTCGTTGATGCGTTTCACCGCCGGTGCGCCCATGGCGGCACTGAACTGCTGCTCCCGGAAGACGGTCAGGCCTTCCTTGAGGCTGAGCTGAAACCAGTCCCGCAGGGTCACGCGGTTGCCGGTCCAGTTGTGAAAGTACTCGTGGCCGATAACCGCCTCGATGTTCTGGTACTCGCCATCCGTTGCGGTGTCGGGGCGGGCGAGGATGAACTGGCTGTTGAAGATATTGAGACCCTTGTTCTCCATGGCTCCCATGTTGAAGTGATCCACCGCGACGACTTTGTAGTCGTCGAGGTCGCACTCCAGGCCGTAGGTCTTCTCGTCCCATTCCATCGCCGCCTTGAGGGAGGCCATGGCGTGAGCGGTCTTGTCGACGTTGTGGTGTTCCGTGTATATCCGCAGAGCGATCTCGCGCCCGGAGGCTGTAACGTGCCGGTCCTCCAGGCATCCAAGGTCGCCGGCGACCAGAGCGAACAGATAGCTGGGCTTGGGAAAGGGATCGTCCCACCGCACCCAGTGGCGATTCCCGCTTTCCTCGCCACGGTCCGCCAGGTTGCCGTTCGAGAGTAGGACCGGGAACCGGTCCCTGTCCGCGACGATTGTCACGGTATAGCGCGCCATTACGTCCGGGCGGTCGGGAAAATAGGTAATGCGCCGGAAGCCCTCGGCCTCGCACTGCGTGCAGAACATGCCGCCGGAACGGTAGAGGCCCTCCAGCCGCGTGTTGCGCTCCGGGTGAATGCGCGTGACCACGTCCAGCCGGAAGCTCTCCGGAACCTGGGGCAGGGTGAGGCTCTGACTGCCCAGCAGGTAGTCGTCCATGGCGAGGTCTTCGCCGTCCAGGGCCAGGTTTTCCAGCTCCATGTCCTCGCCGTTGAGCACCAGCGGCCGGCAACGCTCGTTCGCGGGGTAGTTGCGGCGGACATTCAGGCGCGAGTGCACGAGCGTCTCGTCATCGCCCAGCTCGAAACGCAGTTCCACGCGGTCCACCAGGTAATCGGGGGCGGAATAGTCTTCGCGGCGGATGACGGCGGGCTCTTGCTCCGACATTGAGTGCTCCTGCTCCGTTTCGGGCTACGGCGTAGTGAATGGGCACCGGACCGTGGCGTCGCCTTCGCGGCGAGGGCAGCGGCGCGAAGGCCAAGGGTAACCCGCCGCAATTGTGCAGTGCATCCCCCGGCCTCTGATATGATCGGCCGTTTCTCGGTTACGGAACGTGTGGGAATGCGGTTCGAGGCGACAGGCGGCGCACAGCGTTTGGACGGGAGCACGGCCCTGCGGGTCTTCATTCCGTTCTCGATGGGATATTTCCTGTCCTACGTCTTCCGCACGGTCAATTCGGTGATCGCCCCCAACCTGGTGGCGGACACCGGGATCAATGCCGCCGATCTGGGGCTGCTTACCAGCGCTTTTTTCTTCGCGTTCGCCCTGGCGCAGCTGCCGCTTGGGCTGCTGCTGGACCGCTTCGGGCCCCGCCGGGTGGAGGCGGGGCTGCTGCTGGCCGCCGCCGCGGGCTGCCTCGTCTTCGCGGTGGGCGACGGCCTGGCGAGTCTGATGCTGGGAAGAGCGCTGATCGGGCTCGGCGTGTCCGCGTGCATGATGGGCGCCTTCAAGGCGTTCGTTCAGTGGTTCTCGCGGCCTCGAATTCCTCTGGTCAATGGCCTCCTGCTGGCCGTCGGCGGCACCGGCGCGCTCGCCGCGACGGCGCCCGTGGAATGGTACCTGGGCTTTGCCGACTGGCGCAGCCTGTTCATCGGACTCGCCGTGGGTACGGCGGTGGTGGCCGCGGCGCTGGTCACGGTCGTCCCGGAGCACGAGGAAGAGCCGGCCCATCTCACCGTGCGCTCGCAGCTTGGGGGGTTGGCCACGGTTTTCCGCGACCGCTATTTCTGGCGCCTGGCACCCCTGACCCTGGTCTCCCAGGGCGTATTCCTGGCTGTGCAGGGGCTCTGGGCAGGCCCCTGGCTGCGGGATGTCGCCGGTCTCGATCGCGCGCAGGTGGCGTGGCATCTGCTCGCTCTGGCGGTGGCGGTGGTGTGCGGTTTTCTGCTCTCCGGGACGGTGGCCGAACGCCTCGCGCGCCGCGGTATCCGGGCCGGAACCGTCGCGGTGGGCGGCATGACCGGATTCCTCCTCTTTCAGGTGCTGCTGGTGGTGGCGCCGCCTCAGGCGAGCCTGGTTCTGTGGATCGGATTCGGGGTCCTGGGGACCACCGGGACTCTGCCGTACGCGGCGCTTTCACAGCATTTTCACGGTCAGCTGGCCGGCCGGGCGAACACGGCGTTGAACGTGCTCGTGTTCGCGGTGGCCTTTGCCGTCCAGTGGGGCATCGGCGGTGTTCTCCACCTGTGGGAGGACCCCGTCACGAATACCTATGGAGCGCTCGGGTATCATGTGAGCTTTACGGTACTGTGTATCCTGCAGGCGGCCGGACTCGTCTGGTTCTGGCTTGGTCGGCGGGAGGGAGACGAGTGATGTTCACGCAGTGGGGGCTGCCCTGGGCCATCGACGCGGAGACGCAGCCAGAACTGGAGGTGCTGCGGGCAACCCCCATGGGGAAGGGCTTCGATACGCCGGTGGTCTTCGTGCACGGCGCATTCGTGGCCGCCTGGTGCTGGGATGTGCATTTTCTCGGGCACTTCGCTGATCGGGGCTTCTCCTGCCTCGCGCCGAGCGTCAGGGGGCACGGCGCCAGCGCCGGGCGTGAAGCCCTTCAACACGCCACTCTGGAAGACTACGTCACCGACCTGGAGCACGTGGTCCGCGATCTGGATCGTCCGCCGGTACTTGTCGGCCATTCCATGGGCGGGATGATCGTGCAGAAGTACCTGGAGCGGAATTCCGCCGCCGCTGGAGTGTTGATGGCCTCGGTGCCTCCGTCAGGGCTCATGCAGTCCAGTCTGCGGCTCATGCTGGGCGATCCGATGCTGTTTACGCAGCTCACCGTGATGCAGGGACTTGGACCGCGGTCCATGGACCTGGAACTGGCGCGCCGGGCGGTGTTCTCGGATCACGTGCCCGATGAGGAGCTGGTGACCTACGCCCGCCGGATGCAACCGGAGTCCCAGCGCGCGATTTGGGACATGACCGCGGGGTCGCTGCCGCGACCCTGGCGGGTCGAGACGGTGCCGATGCTGGTGGTGGGGGCCGAGGACGACGCGCTTTTCACGGCGGGGGAGATTCGCAGTACGGCGCGCAGTTATGGTGCGGACCTCTACATGGAACCGGGAATGGCCCATGCCATGATGCTGGAGCCGGGCTGGCACAACGTCGCCGAGCACATTGTGGGGTGGCTGCTGGATCACGGCATACGCTGAATCGCGTGAGCGCTCACCAGCGGTACTTGTCCCAGAGCTCCGGGTTTGCCCAGTTGCGTGCGTTGAGCCAATCCGGCGTGGTCTTGTACGTGGCGATGTCGAACTGGTAGAGCTTCGCGGGGGCACCGTCCGCCTCTGCGGTTCCGAACGGGGTGAAACCGTAGCCCACCATCGAGCGCCGGGACCAGGCGGACGAACAATCCCGGCGCGCAACCACAAGAACGCGCCGGGCGCGGACATCGCGCAGGCGTGAAAGCAGGGGGCCGACGTCATCGTCCGCGACC
>JASFMS010000204.1:0-4991 GCA_050117435.1 Ectothiorhodospiraceae bacterium
AGATCGTGCGCCGCGGCATCTTCCAGGTCATGGAAGGACGCCGCGTGGTGGAGGACATGACCGTCGCCGAAAACCTTCGGCTTGGCGCCTTCACCCGCAAGGACGGCGAGGTCCGCAAGGACATCGACATGGTCTTCGACTACTTCCCGCGCCTGCGCGAGAGAGCCAACGGCCTGGCCGGCTACCTCTCCGGCGGCGAGCAGCAGATGCTCGCCATCGGACGCGCGCTCATGGCACGGCCGCAGATGTTGCTGCTGGACGAGCCCTCCATGGGCCTGTCGCCGCTGCTGGTCAAGGAAGTGTTCGGCATCATCGAGAGCATCAACCGGGATCACGGGCTGACCATGCTGCTGGTGGAGCAGAACGCCAACTGGGCGCTGCGCCTGGCCAACTACGGCTACATCATGGAAAACGGCAAGATTGTCCTGGACGGCACCAAGGACGAGCTCATGAACAACGAGGACGTGAAGGCCTCGTACCTGGGCGGCGGCGAGGAGCGCCGCTCGTTCAAGAATCTCAAGAGCTACAAGCGGCGCAAGCGCTGGCTGTAGTCTTCGCCTCGGCTCCGGCGCGGGCGTCGGAGCGCTCTCCGCCAAACCTCTGCGAACACCGGGACATCTCGTGATGACGGAATACTACGACGACCTGGAAACGCGCTCCGCCCAGGCGCGGGCCGCTGATATCGCCAAGGCGTTGCCGGACCAGATCGCCCGCGCGAAACAGCGCGCGGCGCACTTCGCCGAGTCCCTGGCCGATGTCGACGCCGAGGCCATCGATTCTCCGGAAGCGCTGGCCGGGCTGCCGGTACTGCGCAAGGCGGAGCTGGTGGAGCGCCAGCAGTCGGCGCCGCCGTTCGGCGGGCTCACCGCGGTGGGGGACGACGATCTGCTGCGGATCTTTCAGTCCCCCGGGCCGATCTACGAGCCTCAGAGCCGCCGGGAGGATTTCTGGCGCTTCGGCCGGGCGATGTTCGCCGCCGGCTTCCGGCGCGGCGGCCTGATCCACAACACCTTTGCCTACCACTTCACGCCGGCGGGTTTCATGTTCGATTCCGCCGGCGCCGCCATGGGCTGTCCGGTGTTCCCCGCGGGTACCGGGCAGACGGAGCTCCAGGTCAAGGCGATGGCGCAGCTGCGGCCCGCCTACTACACGGGAACTCCATCCTTTCTCAATATCCTGCTGGAAAAGGCGGACGAGCTGGGCATGGACGTGGACAGTCTCACCCACGGCCTGGTGACCGCGGAGCCGTTGCCGCCGTCACTGGTGGAGCGTTTCCGCGATCGGGGCGTTGAAGTCCACCAGTGTTATGGTACCGCCGATCTGGGCTGTGTCGCCTACGAGACCCCGGCGCGCGAGGGCCTGGTGGTGGACGAGGGCGTCATCGTGGAGATCGTGCGCCCCGGTACCGGGGAGCCCGTGCCGGAAGGTGAGGTGGGGGAAGTGGTGGTTACCTCGCTGAATCCCGACTACCCCCTCATCCGTTTCGCCACCGGTGACATGTCGGCCGTGCTCCCGGGGGACTGTCCCACGGGGCGCACAAACCGGCGAATCAAGGGCTGGATGGGTCGGGCCGACCAGACCACCAAGGTTCGTGGTATGTTCGTGCACCCCGGGCAGATCAACGACGTGGTCAAGCGTTATCCCGGTGTGTTGCGCGCCCGGCTTGTCGTCACGCAGGAGAATCATCGCGACGTCATGACCCTGCGTTGCGAAACCGAGTCCGCCGCGGAAGGGCTGAATGCGGCCATCGCCGAGACCCTTCGTGACGTGTGCAAGCTGCGCGGCGAAGTGGAGATCGTCGATGCCGGGGAGTTGCCTAACGACGGCAAGGTGATCGATGATCAGCGGACTTTCGAATAGTCGGCTGAGAACACACTTGGACGCTGAGAGGAAAGATTCCCCGGCGCCGGCGCCCGACAATGTGCGCTAGGGAGCGGCTAGGCGTTTCCCTGGGTTCAAATTCTGGTTGAGAAGTGGGAGCGGTCATGAAAGTCCTGGTCCCGGTAAAGCGAGTTGTGGACTACAACGTTAAGGTTCGCGTGAAGGCGGACGGCAGTGGCGTCGAGACGGCCAACGTCAAGATGTCCATGAACCCCTTCGACGAGATCGCCGTGGAAGAGGCGGTGCGTCTGAAGGAGGCGGGCAAGGTCGAGGAGATCATCGCGGTCTCCCTGGGCGTGCAGCAGTGCCAGGAAACCCTGCGCACGGCGCTGGCCATGGGTGCCGACCGGGCGATGCTGGTGCAGAGCGACGACGAGCTGCAGCCGCTGGCGGTGGCCAAGCTGCTCAAGGCCATCGTGGAGCGCGAGGGCCCGGAGCTGGTGATCGCCGGCAAGCAGGCCATCGACGACGACAACAACCAGACCGGGCAGATGCTGGCGGCGCTGCTGGGCTGGGGTCAGGGCACGTTCGCCTGCGGCGTGGAGCTTGAGGACGGCACCATGACCGTCAAGCGCGAAGTGGACGGCGGCAACCAGACCGTGCGGCTGAAGCTGCCGGCGGTGGTGACCACGGACCTGCGCCTCAATGAGCCGCGCTACGTGAAGCTGCCGAACATCATGAAGGCGAAGAAGAAGCCCCTGGACGTGCTGACGCCGGAAGACCTGGGTGTGGATACCACGCCGCGGGTGAAGACGCTGAAAGTCAGCGAACCGCCCAAGCGCCAGGCCGGCGTCAAGGTCGAGAGCGTGGCGGAACTGGTGGACAAGCTCCGGAACGAAGCGAAGGTGATCTGAAATGAGTGTGCTGGTCATAGCGGAACACGACAACGCCGAACTGGGCGCCTCCACCCTGTCGACCATCACCGCCGCCTCGCAGCTCAGCGGTGACGTCCACGTGCTGGTGGCCGGAAGCGGCACCGCCGGAGTCGCGGAACAGGCCGCGAAGGCGGCCGGCGTCGCCAAAGCGCTTCATGCCGAGGCCGACCACTACGCCCATCTTTCCGCGGAGGACATCGCGGCCCTGACGGTGGAGATGGCGGGCGGGTACACCCATGTTCTCGCTCCGGCGACCACCTTCGGCAAGAACTTCATGCCGCGGGTGGCGGCGCTGCTGGACGTGGCCGCCATCTCCGATATCACGGCGGTGGAGAGTGACGACACCTTCGAGCGGCCCATTTACGCGGGCAACGCCATGGCGACGGTGCAGTCCAGCGACGCGGTGAAGATCATCACTGTGCGTGCCACCTCCTTCGAGCCGGCGGCCGAAGAGGGTGGCAGCGGTCAAGTGGAGTCCGTCGAGGCCCTGCCGCACAGCGATCTCGCCGACTTCGTCGACGAGCAGCTCACCCAGTCCGACCGGCCCGAGCTCACCGCCGCGGACATCGTGGTTTCCGGCGGCCGGGGTCTTGGCAGCGGCGAGAACTTCAAGCTCATCGAGGCGGTGGCGGACAAGCTCAACGCCGCCATCGGTGCCTCCCGCGCGGCGGTGGACGCCGGCTTCGTCCCCAACGACTACCAGGTGGGCCAGACCGGCAAGATCGTCGCCCCCAAGCTCTACGTCGCCGTGGGCATCAGCGGCGCCATCCAGCACCTGGCGGGCATGAAGGACTCCAAGGTGGTGGTGGCCATCAACAAGGACGAGGAGGCCCCCATCTTCCAGGTGGCCGACTACGGCCTTGTGGCGGACCTCTTCGAGGCGCTGCCGGAGCTGGAGCAGGAGCTCGGCAAATCCGGTTGATTCGTTAATCGGTTGATCGGGTAGGACTCGGTCGCGGGGAGATGGTGGTTCGCAGCGCCTCTCCCCGTGGCTGGTCTTCTGGTTAATTGGTTAATCGGGAATATTTTCTGTGGGAGCGGCGCCCTCGCCGCGAATGCCTTTCGGAGATCGGTGCGCACGGGGGATTCCGACCCAGTTCGCAGCGACATGAATGATCTTCGCGTTACCAAGATTCGCGGCGAGGGCGCCGCTCCCACGGTGCAATGGTTCTCCGCCAACCCATTAACGAAGCCCGCCCCAATTAACCAGTCAACGAATTAACCAAATAACCGCATCCCACACCAATGACCCTAACCACCTGGCTCTCGGTCGCCGCCATCTGCGCCATGGGCGCCATGTCGCCCGGGCCCAGTCTTGCCGTGGTGGTGCGGAATACCCTCGGTCATTCTCGCGGCCATGGTCTGGCGACGGCGGTTTCCCATGCATTGGGTATCGGCTTCTATGCGCTGCTGACGACGCTGGGGCTTGCGGTTCTGGTGACGCAGAACCCGGTGGTATACGTAACACTGGCAGTGGCGGGTGCGCTGTACCTGGCATGGCTGGGTATCGGTGCCCTTCGGGCCTCCGGGGGCGGCGTTCAGCTCGACACGGTAAGCACGGGTGCGGCCGGCATTCTGCGTTCCGCCCGCGAGGGTTTTCTCATCGCCTTCCTCAACCCGAAGATCGCGGTG
This sequence comes from Ectothiorhodospiraceae bacterium, assembly GCA_050117435.1. Lineage (GTDB taxonomy): Bacteria > Pseudomonadota > Gammaproteobacteria > Nitrococcales > Nitrococcaceae > JASFMS01. The sequence goes on from JASFMS010000204.1 coordinate 4,389, forward strand.
TTTTTTCTGGCTCTGTTCAGCCAGTTCGTGCACCCGCATATGCCCGCAACGGAGCATGCCACGCTGGCTCTGACCGCTACCGTCATCGACGGGGGATGGTACGCGCTGGTGGCCCTGGCCCTGTCCCACTCCTCGGTGCTGGTCTGGCTGCGCCGGCGGGCGCACTGGGTGGATCGCGCCACGGGGGCCGTGCTTCTGTTGCTGGCAACTGTCACTCTTCTGCGCCTGCTACTGACCTGAGCCGACCCGTCTCGTTTCACGATAGCGCTCAGGCTGGACGAAGCGCTATATAGTTGCCAACATAACGCTTGGCGCTGAACCAAGGGGATTTCCACCATGCCGAGGCTGATTCCGTGGCTGCTCGCCGCGGTGTTCGCCGCCGCGGCGTCGCCGGCGGCCAGCGCCGCGACGGTTCGCGTGGCGGTAGCCTCCAATTTCCACGGATCCGCGAAGGCCATCGCCGAGCAGTATCGGCAGCGCTCGGGCGACCGCGTGATTCTGAGCTTCGGCTCCACCGGAACCCTCTACGCCCAGATCCGCAATGGCGCGCCCTTCGACGCGTTTTTCGCCGCTGACGTGGAACGCCCCCGGCGGCTGGAGAGC
>JASFMS010000205.1:0-4984 GCA_050117435.1 Ectothiorhodospiraceae bacterium
GCGCGCCAATCCCCGCCTCCTGGACCTACGCCTGGCTGCGCCGGTTTCATGCCCCCGCGGAGCGCACCATGGTGCCCACCCCATCCATGCGCGACGAGCTGGCGGAGCACGGCTTCGGTCATCTGGTGATCTGGTCCCGGGGCGTGGACACGAAAATATTCCGACCGGCGGCCAAGTCGTTTCTGGATCTGCCCAGGCCCGTGAGTCTCTACGTCGGACGGGTCGCCGTGGAAAAGAACGTGGAAGCCTTCCTGGAGTTGCCCCTGCCCGGAACCAAGGTCGTGATCGGCGACGGCCCCGATCTGCGCGTGCTGCGGCAACGCTATCCCGAGGTGTGCTTCACGGGCTACAGGCACGGCGAGGAGCTGGCGCGGCATGTGGCAGCCGCGGACGTGTTCGTTTTCCCCAGTCGCACGGATACGTTCGGGCTGACGATGCTGGAGGCGATGGCCTGCGGCGTGCCGGTGGCGGCCTATCCGGTAACCGGTCCCCGCGACGTGGTGCGCGACGGTGTTACCGGTGCGCTGGACGAAAATCTGGGAAGGGCGGTGGAGAGGGCGCTGGGTCTCGATTCCGAGGATTGCGTTCGCTTCGCCCGATCAAGGACCTGGGACCATAGCGCCGCTGATTTCCTCGGCTACCTGGCGCCGTTCGGCACGGGCCGTCAGGGTAGCGGCGCCGCCGTTGGTTAACCCTTGAGCTCGGGCGTGAGGTGGGGGCGAATCGTCTTCACCATATCGCGGAACAGTTTCGGGCTGCCGGCCACCATATTGCCGCTGCTCATGTAGCCTTCTCCGCCGGTGAAGTCGCCCACCATGCCGCCGGCCTCGGTGATCATCAGCGCACCGGCCGCCATGTCCCAGGGCTTCAGGCCGATTTCCCAGAACCCGTCCAGCCGTCCGCATGCCACGTAGGCCAGGTCCAGGGCGGCCGATCCCGCACGGCGGATGTCGCCGGCGCGGGACAGAAGATCGCGGAACATGCCCATGTAGGCGTCCATGTGCTCCGGGTGACGGAAGGGAAAGCCCGTGCCAAGCAGAGCCCCATCGACGCTGCGCAACGGCCGCATGCGCACACGCCGACTCTCGAAGGTCGCCCCGCCACCGCGTTTCGCGGTGAACAATTCCTGCCGAACCGGGTCGTAGATGACGCCGACGTCGAGAACACCGCGATGCTTGAACGCGATGGAAACGGCGAAATGCGGGAAGCCGTGCAGGTAATTGCTCGTTCCGTCCAGCGGGTCCACGATCCAGACGTTCTCACCGCTGTCATCACCGCCGAATTCCTCGCCCACAATGTTGTGGTCGGGGTAGGCCTTGTTCAGCGTGCGAACGATTTCCTGTTCCGCCATCCGGTCCACGTCGCTGACGAAATCGTTGACGCCCTTGGCCTCGACATTGAGCCGGTCGAGCCGGTCCATGTGGCGGACAATGACGTTACCCGCACTGCGCGCAGCGCGCACAGCGATGTTGACCATCGGATGCATGGAGTGCCTTGCGTCTGATCCGGTGAGTGGAAGGCCCGGAATCATACCACACTCACCGGTTCCGAAATATTCTCCGCCGGCCAGCGTCCGCCGTGGTACTCGCCCTTCCCTGTGATGTCCCTATTAGTAAACTGTGCGCTTTTCGGCGCACCCCTGGACTCCAACACAATGAACGGCAGCGGCATGAACCCCGATAACATCCGTATCGTCCTGGTGGAAACCACCCATCCCGGCAATATCGGCTCCGCCGCCAGGGCCATGAAGACCATGGGGCTGGACCGGCTCCACCTGGTTTCGCCACATTGCTTCCCGGACGCCCAGGCGGTGGCCACGGCCGGGCACGCCGAGGACGTGCTGGAGCAGGCCGTGGTGCACGACACCCTGGAAGACGCCCTGGCGGGGGCGGGGCTGGTTCTGGGGCTGACCGCCCGGCGACGGCGCGTCAGCGCAACCGCGCTGGACGCGCGGGCGGCGGGTGCCGATGCCGCGGCCGCAAGCCAGCGCCACCCGGTGGCGCTGGTTTTCGGCCGGGAGCACTCCGGATTGACCAACGACGAAGTGGCCCGCTGCCATCGGGTCGTGCACATACCCGCCAATCCCGACTATTCGTCGTTGAATCTGGCGGCCGCGGTTCAGGTGTTGACCTACGAGCTGCGCATGGCCGGCGGTACGGAGCCGGCGGGTGAGGCTGCGCCGGCGCCCGCGTCCGCGGAGCACCTGGAGGGCTTCTACGAGCACCTGTTCCGGGTGGTGAAGCTCTCCGGCTACGCGACCGAGGACAGCATGGACCATCTGAAGCGACGTCTGCGACGCCTGTTCAACCGTGCCCAGCCGGAAACCACGGAGCTCAACATTCTTCGTGGGCTGCTGGCGGCGATCGAGCGGCGCGTGGACGGGGACGGGTAGCGGACGGCCGGGGGCGCGACAGCCCGGCGATTGACGGGGAATCTGGCAATGATTCGCGAAAGGTTAGTACAATTTGACGCAATGAATAGACGAACCGCTCGTCGAGACCTCTGTAGGTAGGGAGCGTTCGGTCCGCCGGGGCCGGATGTAATCCCTTTGCGCCTCTGCGCACCCGGCCCGCGTAACCTTCCAGTCGACCGGGAACTCTACTGCCATGTTCGAACGCCTCCGAGAGGACATCAACTGCGTCTTCGACCGCGACCCCGCGGCCCGCAACGCTTTCGAGGTGCTCACCAGCTACCCGGGAGTGCATGCGCTGCTCCTGCACCGAATGAATCACTGGCTCTGGAACCAGGGTCTGCGATGGTTCGCCCGGTTCCTGTCGCTTTTCGCCCGCTGGTTTACCGGCATCGAAATCCACCCGGGGGCGAATATCGGAAGACGGTTCTTCATCGACCACGGCATGGGCGTTGTCATCGGTGAAACCGCGCAGATCGGCGACGACGTGACCCTCTACCACGGCGTGACCCTGGGCGGCACGTCCTGGGAGAAGGGCAAGCGCCACCCCACCCTTGGAAACGACGTCATCATCGGTGCCGGCGCCAAGGTGCTCGGGCCGGTTACGGTGGGGGACGGCGCACGCATTGGCTCCAACGCGGTGGTGGTCAAGGACGTGCCGGCCGGGGCGACGATGGTTGGGATCCCCGCCCGTGTTGCCGGCGTACGGCCCCGTGCCGAGCCCCTCAGCGAGGAGGACCGCCGCCGCGAGGAGACGGCGCGCCGCATCGGCTTCGACGCCTACGGCGCCACGCGTGACATGCCGGATCCGGTGGCCAATGCCATCAACGCCATCCTCGACCACATTCACCAGTCGGATCAGCGCCTGGAGGAGATGTGCGGCGAGCTTCGACGACTGGGCGGCGCCGTGAAGGAGGAGCATATCCCCGAGATCCGGGGCTGTGAGATCGAGAACGGCACCATCCGGACGGAGTCGACCGAGTCGGGTTCCGGTGAGGAGTCGACGACGGAATCGGGGCGCTGAGGGCGTCGTGAGCGGCGATTCTCTCTACTTTGACTTCGCGGCTTCCACGCCGGTAGCGGAAGAGGTGCTCGAGGCCATGCTGCCGCATCTTCGCGGCGGCTTTGCCAATCCCTCCAGCGCTCACCGCGCCGGGCGCCGGTCGGCCGCGGCGGTGGAGCGCTCGGCCGAGGGCGTTGCCGGCCTCGTGGGTGCGGATCCCGCGGAGATCGTCTGGACGTCCGGCGCCACGGAGTCGAACAATCTGGCCCTCGCGGGAGCGGCCCGCTACCAGCGCGAGCGCCACGGCCGCGACCACATTGTCACCTCGCGCACCGAGCACAAATCCGTGCTCGCGACCTGCCAGGCGCTGGAACGCGAGGGTTTCCGGGTTTCGTACCTCGCCGTGGCGCCGGACGGCAGCCTGGATCCGGATGCCCTCGCGGCGGTTGTCGATGACCGCACCGCGGTGGTGTCGGTAATGCACGTGAACAACGAAACCGGCGTGGTGCAGGACTTGCCGCGCATCCTCGAGCCCGTCCGGGAATCCGGCGCGGTCGCCCACGTCGATGCCGTGCAGGCGGCGGGCCGCTTGCCGGTGGACCTGTCGGTTCTGGATGCCGACCTTGTGTCGCTGTCGGCGCATAAGCTCTACGGACCGAAAGGCGCAGGCGCGCTGTACGTGCGCCGTCGTCGCGGGCTGCGGCTGCGGCCACTGCTGCATGGCGGCGGCCAGCAGAACGGTCTGCGTCCCGGCACCCTGCCCGTGCACCAGATCGTCGGTATGGGGGCCGCCTTCCAGCTCGCCGCCGACCGCCGCGAGGCCGACCTGGACCAGCTTGGATTGCTCCACGAGCGTCTGCGCCGGGGGTTGTCGAGTCTCGACGGTGTTGTGCTGAACGGCCGCGCGGACGGTAGCCCGCACATACTGAACGCGAGTTTCGTCGGTGTGCACGGTGACGCGCTGACCGCCGAGCTGGGCGAACGGCTCTGCGTGTCCGCGGGCTCCGCCTGCAGCGCGGCTGACGGCAGCCCATCCCATGTGCTGCGCGCAATGGGCCGCCCGGACGCGCTGGCGCACGCGAGCCTGCGATTCAGTCTCGGACGTTCGACCACGGAACGCGACGTGGATGCGGCGGTCGAAATTGTGGCCGCGGCCCTGGCGAGACTGCGGCCCCTGTCCCCGGTATGGCGTGCGTACCGAGCGGGATATCCCGTAAGTGCGCTATACAACACGGAAATTACGCTGCCATTGGCTTGAAATGAACGTCGACAGTCTCGATCCTGTAGGGCAGATGTCGCCGCACGCGCAGGCTCTGTATCGTGAGCTGCCTCGTTCCGGAGCGCCGGATTCGCGAACCGGATACGCGCAGGGGCAGGGCGGAAGCGTTCGTGACGGCGTGGTGGTGTGTTTCTGGCTGTATCAGAGAGATGGCCGAATCGCCGACGCACGTTTCGAGGCCTTCGGGTGCCCGGCGACGCTGGCGGCGGCGGCCTGGACCGCGGAATACAGCGTAGGGCGGACGCCGGAGGAGCTGCGGGAGCTCAAGGGCCTGGACATAGGCGACGCGCTG
>JASFMS010000206.1:0-4981 GCA_050117435.1 Ectothiorhodospiraceae bacterium
CGGCGGGACAACGATCTATGTCCTGTTACGGACTCTCGCGACCGGCGCCGGCGTAACGGTGGCCTATTTTGCCCTGCACGCCGCCGCGGAGGCGCTCTATGCCGGCCTGCTGCCAACGCCTGGCACACCCACCGCCACGGACCTTCTCGTCATGATTCTCGCGGTCGGCTCCTTCGGCGCCGTGACCGTGCTGCAGGTCGTCGAGCCCTCACGGGCGGACTCACCCTTCTGGCGCGCAGCGCGCGTCCATATCGCCAACGGCCTGTACGTCAACGCCGCCTTCGACCGCCTTATTCAACGCCCCGCGGCCAAACTCAAGTGAGGAGACCAGCAATGAGCACGGTGTTCATGAACAATCCCGCCGCGGAGGAGCCATCCGCCGGGGCCGACCACGGCGCCGTCCTCGAGGCGGCCGCCCGGGCCTGTTCCCGCATCGCCCCGCTGTGGCCGCTGCGCAGCTTCGTGGCCGTCAACCCGTTCCTGGGCCTGGCCGATCAGCGCTTCGAGGACGCGGCCCAGCGCATGGCGCGCACCGCCGGTGCGCACATGACCATGCCCACGTCCTTCTACCTCGACGCCATCGACGACGGCCATATAGACCAGCCCGACCTGGCCGCCGCCATCGCCGATGCTCCCGCCGGCGACGGCGTCCCCCGGAGCGTCAAACCGCTGGTGGACGCCGCGGCCGGCATCGCGGAACCGGCCCCGCGGCCCCTGCCCACGGTGGCCGACCTGGCCGGCGAATACGCGGGCCGGGACTGGGCGGCCTTCGTCACGGACCGCGTGTCCGCCTTTGCCGCAGAGCATTTCGACGAGGGCCAGGCGTCCTGGGCATCGCCGACCCGCGACGAACCCGTTTACAGTGCGTGGCGTCAGCTGGCGCTGACGGATCGCACACCGGCGGTGGCCGGCCTGAGAGGCTTCCGGGACGCCGTTGCTGCGCTCCCCGGGAAAGCGGAAGACATGCTGGTCACCGGCCTTGAACGGCTTGGCATCGATCCGGCTGCGGCCGAGCTCTACTTCCACCGGCTGCTGATGAGCGTCGGCGGCTGGGCCGCATACGCACGTTACAAGGTCTGGCAGAGCGAACTTCAGGGTCGGGACGACCGCACGCTGACCGAACTGCTCGCCGTGCGCCTCGCCTGGGACACGGCATTGCTCCACGTGCTCCAAGGGCTGGACGGCTTTTCCGAGTCCTGGAGCGAGGCGTGCCGGGAATACCGGGCGACGGATCGCGGCCATGCCGGCCTGAGCATCAACTGCCTGCTCCAATCGGCCTACGAGAGGGCCTGGCAGCGGCAGCTCATCGACCGTTTCGACAGCGCTGGCGAAACGCCGGCCCGGCCCGCGCGCAAAGCCGTCCAGGCGGCCTTCTGCATCGACGTCCGTTCCGAAGTCTACCGGCGGGCGCTGGAGAGTGTGACGCCGGAGGTGGAGACCCTGGGTTTCGCGGGCTTCTTCGGTTTTCCCATCGAGTACGTGCCCCTGGGCCATGAGGACGGCGGTGCCCAGTGCCCGGTGCTGCTGAATCCGGCGTTCCGTGTTCGCGAGACCGTGCGGGGCGCGAGTGCCGAGGAAGAGGCCGGCATACTCGGCCTGCGGATCCTGCGCCGGCGGGCCGGCCGCGCCTGGAAGTCCTTCAAGCTGGCGGCGGTGTCGTCGTTCGCCTTCGTGGAAACCGCCGGCCTCGGCTACCTGGGCAAGCTGGCCACCGACGGGCTGGGGCTCTCGCGCACCGTGCCCCACCCGGCAGCGGACGGTCTGGACACACCGGTTCAGCGACGCCTGGCGCCCGACATCGAACCGCGGACGGGCAACGGCCTCGGCACAGAGGCAAGGCTGGACGCAGCCGAGGCGGCGCTGCGCGCCATGTCGTTGACCGGGGATTTCGCGCGGCTGGTGGTGCTCGCGGGCCACGGCTCGACCACGGTCAACAACCCCCACGCCACGGGCCTGGACTGCGGCGCCTGTGGCGGTCACACCGGCGAGGCGAACGCGCGCGTCGCCGCCGCGGTTCTCAACGACCCCAACGTTCGCGAGGCGCTTCGGGAGCGGGGCATCCGGATTCCGGAGGACACCGTGTTCCTCGCGGCACTGCACGATACGACCACGGATGAGATGCGCCTGTTCGATACCGACGGAATTCCGCAAAGCCACGCCGCGGACGTCGAAAAACTGCAGACCTGGCTCCACGCGGCGGGCCGCATCGCGCGGGCGGAACGGGCGGCCGGCCTCGGCATCGATGATCGCGACGCCGTGGACGACCGCGTGTTCGATCGCAGCAACGACTGGTCCCAGGTGCGCCCGGAATGGGGGCTGGCGGGCTGCGCCGCCTTCGTCGCCGCACCGCGGGACCGCACCGCCGGACTGGACCTCGGCGGTCGCGCGTTCCTGCACAACTACGACTGGCGGCTTGACGAGGATTACCGCACGCTGGAGCTGATCATGACCGCGCCCATGGTCGTCGCCAGCTGGATCAGCCTGCAGTACTACGGCTCGGCGGTGGACAATGACGTGTTCGGCAGCGGCAACAAGGTGCTGCACAACGTGGTCGGCACCCTCGGCGTGCTGGAGGGCCACGGCGGCGACCTGCGCACCGGACTGCCCTGGCAGTCCGTCCACGACGGCGAGAAGCTGGTGCACGAGCCGCTGCGGCTGAACGTGGTCATCGAAGCACCGCTGGAGGCGATGAACGCGGTCATCGGGCGCCACGAGACGGTCCGCAACCTGGTGGACAACGGCTGGCTGCACCTGTTCGCGATGGACGACAGCGGGTGCATCGCCCATCGCTACACGGGTGGGCTGCAGTGGCAGAGCACCCAGACCAACGCTCTCTCCATGACCGCGTAAGCGCGGTGAAACGGCGGGGCCGGGCCGGCCCCGCCGGACGGCTTCAGGAACGCGCGGCTGCCCGCCCCGCCCCCATCGCGGCGAACGCCGCGGCCCCCTCGGAACCGCTCAGCTCCTGGAAGCTGCCGAGCGCACCGATGAGCGCGGAACTCTCGTAGGGCACGAACACCCGATCCCCGTCCTTGGCAATGTCCGGCAACCGCTTGAGGTATTCCAGGCCCAGCAGGTAGCCGATGACGGTTTTCACGTCCGTGCCCTCACCGCCGGCCTGAAGCACCATCTCGATTGCCTGCTTCTCGCCCTGGGCGCGCAGGATGGCGGCTTCCTTCTCGCCCTCGGCGGTTAGCACGGCGGAGCGCTTCTCACCCTCGGCGCGGGCGATGGCGGCCTCCTTCTCGCCGTTGGCCTCGGTGACGGTGGCCCGGCGCTTGCGCTCGGCGGCCATCTGCAGGCGCATGGCCTGTTCCACCTCTTCCGGCATGGAGATGTCCTGGATCTCCACGCGGTTCACCTTCACGCCCCATTTGTCCCCCACCTCGTCCATGGTGGCCTGCAGGGAGTTGTTCACCTCGTCGCGGCTCTCGAAGAGCTTGTCCAGCTCCATCTTGCCGATCTCCGAGCGCAGCGAGGTTTTCGCCAGCACTTCCACCGCCTGGATGAAGTTCTCCACCTCGTAGACCGCCAGCTTGGGATCGAGGATCTGGAAGTAGAGAGCGCCGTTGACGGTCACGGTGACGTTGTCCTTGGTCACCACGTTCTGGCCCGGGAAATCCAGCACCGTCTCGCGGCGATCGATGTTCGTCTCCTGGGCCACGTAGGGGACGTTCTCGCCGTTGCTCTCACGGTAGCGCCGGATGGTGATCGCCCGGGGCTGGTCGATGAAGGGCACGACCCAGTTGATGCCGGGCTCCAGCGTCCGCTGGTAGGAGCCGAGGCGCTCGATCACCACGGCCTCGCTCTGCTGCACCAGCATGATGCCCTTGACCAGGAAGACGACGACGAGAACCGCGAGGATGGCGGCGATTACCAGCGTCGGTGTGATGGTGAATACCATTCTATGCCTCTCCTGTGGTGTTTTCTGATTTCCGGCCACTATCGGCGGCCGACACCGGTTCCACGGTCACCGTGATCCCCCGCAGCGCGATCACCCGAACACGGGCACCCGGCACCGGCTTTGATCCATCCGTCAGACGGGCCGGAAGGAAGTCCCCTCGGTACTTGATGCCGACGTCCCCCGCCCGCTCCAGAACCTCGGCTACCGTTCCGCGCTCCGCGCCGGTGCCCGTGACGCCGTAACCCTCCGTCGGACGAATTCGCCGTCCCAGCCGGGCCACAGCCAGCGGCACCAGAACGGCGGCGAGCACACCGGTGGCGAGAATCTGCGTGCCCAGGTCGGCATCGGTGAAACCGGCCACCGCAGCACCGGCCAGGCAGGAGACGCCCAGCGCCAGCAGCACGAACTGGGTTCCCAGCAGCTCCGCCACCGCCAGTGCCAGTCCCAGCACCACCCAGAGATGCCAAGCCTCGAACCCCATCATTCCCGGTCTCCGTTGTGTCCGCTGAGCGTGCGCGCACGATCCGCCCGGGTTGAACCGGACAGGCCAGGAAAACTACCACGGAGGGCTACAGGGGCGCGAGACGGCCTCACAGCGCGCCGCCAACAGGGTGAGACGTTGGCGGCGACGCAAACGGCGGGAATGGGTATGGCCGCTGCCGTCTCCGGCAGCGGCCGGGGAAGTCTGTCTAAGAGGCCTTGTCGGCGGGCACGCGGGCCTGGACCTGCACTTCCACGCGACGGTTGGGTGCCAGGCACTGCAGCAGGGCGTCCCCCTTGATGTCGTCGCACCGCTTGCGCGGCTGCGCCTCACCCTTGCCCACGATCTGGAAGCGGCGTTCCTTCAGGGGCGCGGTTTGCGCCAGATAGTCCGCCACCGCCTGCGCCCTCTGGCGGGAGAGCTTGCGGTTGTAGGCCTCGGGGCCGATTCGGTCGGTAAAACCGGAAATGCGAATGGTGCCCAGCTGCTCGGCATCGCCAAGCGTGCGCGCCAGGCTATCCAGCTCGGCACGGCCGTGCTGCGTCAGACGCGCGCTGTCAAAGGCAAAGAAGGTGCTGGCGTCCAGGGTGCGCCGT
>JASFMS010000207.1:0-4958 GCA_050117435.1 Ectothiorhodospiraceae bacterium
CAGCGCCTTCTGCCGGCTTTCCGCCGTCTGGGTCAACTCGTCCAGCCTTGCTTCCATGCGCTTGATCTGCGCATCGAGCTCGTTCACTCGACGCTGCCGCTCGGTGAGGTCGCTGTTCAGCTTCTGCCGATACTTGAGCGCCTGCGCATTGCGGTTCTCCAGCGCCGATATCTCCTGGCGCCGCTGGTCGAGCCGCTGCCGCAGCGCGTCCAGGCGTTGCTGGGAATCGGCGATCTCGCTGCGCAGGGATTCCAGCTGCGCGGTGGCACGCTCCTGGGCATTCAGGTCCGCCTCCAGCTTGCTGACCTCGGACTGCAGATCCGACACCTGACCGGCGAGCGCCTCCCGCTCCTGCGCCAGCTCGTCCCGTTGCGCCTGGGCCTGCTTCAGCCGATTCTCCAGGTCCTGGCTGCGTTTCTGCGCCGCATCGACCCGATTCGTCAGCGCCTGCTTGTCGGACTTGAGCGCATTCTGACTGGACTGCAGCTCCTGGTTGCTGGAAGCCAGCGACTCGTTTTCCGAGCGCAGATCTTCCAGTTGGGCGCGTAGCTCCTTGTTGCGCTGCTCCAGCTCGCTGACACGCTGGCCCAGCTCGTCGATGCGGCTGGACAGCGTCTCGCGCTCTTTGGCCCAGGCCTCGGATTGCTCGCGCTGCTGGTTATAAAGGTAGGCACACCCGGCGAGACTGCTACTGGCCACGAGGGCCAGCACAATGATGGTCACGGTCGCGATCGGCGAGCGCTTCGGGCTCGATGCACCGTCCATACTCCCTCCCCTCCTTTTCGCAGGCGGGCGCCCGTCTTCCGCAGGCTGACCCCGGCTCGGTGAGAATGCAGAGCCGCTTATTCCTTGTTCTACCAACCCGCGCCCCGGCAATGGCGAGCATCGTCGTCACGGTGCGACCCGCGCCCCCGCGGTACGAGCCCGTCGACTTGCGAATCAAGCCGGAGTCAGGTCGGTACTGGCGGCCCCCTCGAACAGAGCTTCACCGTGCATATTGCACAAATTCGCCGCCTCCTGCGAATCCGGGCGGGATTCGTCGGACCGGCGGGCGCCCCCAGTCCCCCGCAACAGCCCATTGAGCCGCGCCGCGCTTGAGTGTAGCCTTCTTTCCCGGCGCTGCGCGGGTGGCGGAACTGGTAGACGCGCTGGATTTAGGTTCCAGTGGGCATGACCTGTGTGGGTTCGAGTCCCACCCCGCGCACCACCACTCGTCCCGTTCTTACGTTTTCCCGCCCTTCTCTTCATCCGGGTGCAGCAGCTTGAAAAGCGCGCGGCGCTCGGAATCATAGTGCTCGAACGCCTCCCGCACCGCCCGGTAGGCGGCCGGATTGGTCGGGTCCTCCGCCCAGCGCCGCTCCCGGCGCAGATACTCCTGCCAGGCATCCACCAGGTGGGGATGGAGTTCCGGATGCTGCTCGGCCATGACGAAACCTCCTTGCTCGATGGTGGTTACTGACCGCCAGAATACACCACACCGTCAACCGCGAAGCCAAACGGGCGTTTCTGTCCTACGCTTTAGACGTGTAACGACCCACCCATTGGGGAGTGCCGACCATGCCCGACCATGCCACTCCGCAAATTCGCAACATTGCCCTGGTCGGCCAGGCGGGTTCCGGCAAAACCACCCTTGCCGAGGCCCTTCTGGTTCAGTCCGGGGCCGTCCCGAGCGCCGGCAGCGTCGAAAGAGGAACCACCGTTAGCGACACCGACCCCCAGGAAAAGGCCCTGCACCATTCCATCAGCGCATCGGTGATGGGGCTTTCCTGGAAAGACAGCTGGATCAACATGGTGGACACGCCCGGGTACCCGGACTTTCTGGGCCAGGCCCTGTCCATACTCCCGGCGGTCGAAACGGTTGCCGTGGTCATCAACGCACAGACCGGCGTCGACACCGTCGCCCGCCAGATGATGCAGTGGGCCGCCGATCGCGGCCTATGTCGCATGGTGATCGTCAACCGGATCGACGCCGACGCCGTCAACCTGCACCGCACCTTGGAGCAGATCCGCGAGGTGTTCGGCCCCGAGTGCCTCGCGCTCAACCTCCCCGCCTCCGGAGCCACCGACGTGGTGGACTGCTTTTTCCAGCCTTCCGGGGAGGCTGACTTCTCCTCCGTCGCGGAAGCCCACGACACGCTCATCGACCAGGTCGTGGAAGTCGATGACGACCTCATGACCCTGTTCCTCGAACAGGGCGAAGAGCTGAGTCCCGAGCAGCTGCACGAGCCCTTCGAGCAGGCCCTGCGCGACGGACACCTGGTCCCCGTGTGCTTCACCTCGGCGAAAACCGGTGCCGGACTGGAGCCGCTGCTGGACGTGTTCCATCGCCTGATGCCCAATCCCCTGGAGGGCAATCCCCCGCCGTTCATCCGCGAGGACGAAACCGGCGTCACCGAGTTCCATGCCACGCCGGACGCGGGCGAACATGCCATCGCGCACGTGGTAAAGATCGAGCACGACCCGTTCGCCGGAAAGCTCTCTGTGCTCCGCGTCCACCAGGGAAAGGTCCGCCGGGACGGCCGCCTGTTCGTGGGCGACGGACGCAAGCCCTTCAAGGTGAATAGCCTCTTCCGCCTGCAGGGTAAGCAGCACCTGGACACCAACGCCTGCGTCCCGGGAGACATCTGCGCCGTCACCAAGGTGGACGAAATCCACTTCGACGCCGTCCTGCACGACTCCCACGATGAGGACCACATCCACCTGCGGCCCGTGGACCTGCCGGAACCCGTGTTCGGAAAGGCACTGCAGGCAAGCCGCCACGGCGACGAACAGAAGCTCTCCGAGGTCCTGGCAAAGCTCGCCGACGAGGACCCGGGACTGCGCGTGGAGCAGAATGCCTCCACCAACGAAACCGTGCTCTGGGGCCTGGGCGAACTGCACCTGGACGTCACACTGCGGAAGATGCAGCAGCGCTACAGCATCGAGGTGGAGACCAGCGCGCCCTCCATCGCCTACCGTGAGACCATCACCCGAAACGCCGAGGGCCACCACCGGCACAAGAAACAGACCGGGGGCGCCGGCCAGTTCGGCGAAGTCTTTCTGCGCATCGAGCCGCTGCCCAGGGGCAAGGGCTTCCAGTTCGTCGACGAAATACGCGGCGGCACCATCCCCTCCAGCCTTGTGCCCGCGGTGGAAAAAGGCATCCGCCAGGCCATGGCCGAGGGCGCCATCGCCGGCTACCCACTGCAGGACATCAAGGTCACCGTCTACGACGGCAAGACCCACTCCGTGGACTCCAAGGAAATCGCCTTCATCATCGCCGGGCGCAAGGCTTTCCTGAATGCCGTATCCAACGCCAAACCCATCGTTCTCGAACCCTACGTCGCCCTGGACATCACCGCACCCAGCGCCAGCATGGGCGACATCACCGGCGATCTCTCGGCACGCAGAGGCCGCGTGCAGGACACCGACGCCCAGGGCGAGCGCATCATCATCCGCGCCGTCGCCCCCTTGTCCGAGCTGGGCGACTACCCGCCCCGGCTCAAATCCATGACCGGCGGCGAAGGCACCCACTCCCTGCACTTCAGCCACTACGAGGCCGTACCGCCGAACGTGCAGGCGAGTCTCATGTCCGCGTACAAACCCATGGAGGCCGAAGCGTAAATGCGCACCGCAGAGGCGCCCATGCCCAAAAAAGGACTTGAGATTCACCCCCCGTTTGCGGCAAAGTGCCCGACTTCCGTTGCGCGGGTGGCGGAACAGGTAGACGCGCTGTCTTGAGGGGGCAGTGGCCGAGAGGTCGTGTGGGTTCAAGTCCCACCCCGCGCACCAGACAACGGAGAGGTGGCCGAGTGGCTGAAGGCGCTCCCCTGCTAAGGGAGTATGGGCTAACGCCCATCGAGGGTTCGAATCCCTCCCTCTCCGCCAAACGGAAAAGGGGTCGTCAAAAGACGGCCCCTTTTTCGTTTGCGGGCGGGGGGAGTCGTGGACGAACGCTAGAGGCGTAACCCGCGCCGAGAGTCCAGGAACGACTCCACGACCAGAATGGCCGAGTCGGCCAGGTAGCGGGTCAGTGGGTTCGATGAAAACGGCAAGGATGCCGTTTTGACGCCGCAGCGAAGCGAAGGCGCCCGGAGGGCGAGCGCCAGGGACGGCGCGAGTCAATCCCTCCCTCTCCGCCACGGAGAAGGGGCTTTCAAGGAAGCCCCTTCTCCGTAAGCCGGAATCTGCCCTCGCGGTCAGAACATGGCCCAGTTCGGACCGCTTCTCTCGAAACGGATACCCCACCGAAACAGACGTGCTACACGGAAGACACCCGTCCGCATACGGGATCGGTCACCATGGGGCGGCGCCTGATTGCGGAAAAACCCATTCGCGAAACGGGCAAGGTCGAGCCCAATTCCCGCCGAGTCGGCCTCAAGCCGGTCAATGGTTCGATAAAAACGGCAGGAAGCCGTTTTGACGCCGCAGCGAAGCGAAGGCGCCTGAAGGGCGAGCGCCAGGGATGGCGCGAGTCAATCACTCCATCTCCGCCACGACGAAGGGGCTTTCAAGGAAGCCCCTTCGTCGCAAATCGGAAGCTGCCCCGTCCGACGGCCAAGCCGCGGGCTGTCCCGATATCGCACCCGGCGATGTCCTTTCACAGGACACCGCCGGTCGCCAGCACGACGCCCCAGACGATGAAACCGGCCCCGACTATCGCGTCGAGCCGCCAGCGCGCCGGGACGATCTTTTCCCCGGACACGAGCAGCGTGAAGAGTGCCATCCACAGCAGGTTCATGGTTCCCACGACGAACAGCACCATCATCAGCGCCCAGCAGCAGCCGACGCAGTTCGACCCGTTGCGCAAGCCCAGGAGCAGCGCACCGGCCGCGCCGTCGCGCCATTCATGCATGAGGAAGGCGAAAGGCGAGCGGCATTTGCTCACGCAGGCGTTCTTCATTCCGCTGAACTGGAACAGTCCCGCCGCCACCAGAATGGCGGCGCTCAGCATCGCCGAGGTGCTCTCGCCCATCGCG
>JASFMS010000208.1:0-4944 GCA_050117435.1 Ectothiorhodospiraceae bacterium
CGCATAGCGGGATAGCTCAATGACGCGTTTCGTGCTCCGACGGGTGTTGCTGCTCGCGGTGACCCTGGCGGTGGCGTCCGTGCTCATTTTCGCCATGACCTCCGTGCTGCCGGGGGATGTGGGTCGTATTATCCTGGGTCCCTTCGCTTCGGATCAGGCGGTGGCTGCGCTGAACCACGATCTGGGACTCGATCGGCCGGTGGCCGTGCGCTACCTGGACTGGATGGGCGGCGTGCTCACCGGCGACTGGGGGCGGTCGCTTTCCCTGGATGTACAGGTGCTGCCGCTTGCGCTGGAGCGGCTCGGGCGCTCCATGATTCTGGCGCTCTACGCACTGTTGCTGATGGTTCCGCTGGCCATCGCGTCGGGTGTTGTCGCCGGCCGCCGGGCGGGCGGCGTCTTCGACCGGGTGGTATCCGTCGCGGGGCTGGCTCTCGGCGCCATGCCGGAGTTCGTCACCGGGGTGGTGCTCATCATGGTTTTCGGCATCGGACTCGGGTGGTTGCCGGTCCAGGCCCTGCCGCCGGAGGGTGCGGGATGGGCGCAGGCTCTCCGCCACCTGCTCATGCCCGCGCTATCCCTGGTGCTGCTTATGTTTGCCTACCTGTTCCGCATGACGCGCGCCGGAATGATCGATGAGCTGAATGCGGACTACACGCGGACCGCCGTTCTCAAGGGCCTGCCCGGCCCGGTGGTGATTCGCCGCCACGTGCTGCGAAACGCGCTGCTTCCCACCATCACCGTTATCGGCGCCCAGCTCGGCTGGCTGGTGGGCGGTCTGGTGGTGGTGGAGAGCCTGTTTCGCTACCCGGGGATCGGCAGCCTCATGCAGACCGCCGCGGCGAACAAGGACATCCCGCTGCTCGGCGGCTGCGCGCTGCTCATAACCGTGATCTACGGCGTCGCCAACCTGCTGGCGGATGTCCTGTATGCGGCCCTGAATCCGCGCGTCAGGCAGGGGATGGGGCGTGCTTGAGGCGGCGCGACGTTCACCGGCGCTCGCCGTTGGTGCGTTCATGGTGCTTGCCTGGATCGTGTCCGCGGCCGCGGCGCCGTTTCTGGCCCCGGCGGCGCCCACGGCCATGTCGCTGGGCTCGCTGAACCTGCCGCCGTCGTGGTCGCACTGGTTCGGGACCGACCAGTACGGCCGGGATGTGCTCAGCCGCGTTCTCTACGGCGGCCGCTATGTGCTCCTCGTTGCGCCGGCAGCTACGGCGCTGGGGCTGGCCGTAGGCGCGGCCATCGGCCTGACGGCGGCATACTTCGGACGCTGGGTGGACGAGGTCATCATGCGGCTACTGGATGCGGTAATGGCGTTTCCCATCGTCGTTCTCGCGCTGCTGGCGCTTACCACCCTCGGACCTTCCATCTGGAACGTGATTCTCGTCATCGGTCTGGTGTTTGCGCCGCTCATCGCCCGAACCGCCCGGGCCGCGGCGCTGGTCGAGGTACGCCGGGAATACGTCCAGGCGGCCCGACTGCGGGGCGAGTCCACCCTTTACATACTCGCGGTGGAAGTGCTCCCCAACATTCGCGGCCCGCTCATCGTCGAGGGCACCATCCGGGTCGGCTACGCGGTGTTCACCTCCGCCACCCTGGGCTTCCTGGGACTGGGCATACAGCCGCCGGCGCCGGACTGGGGGTTGATGGTGAGCGAAAACCGGGCGCTTATGACCACGGCGCCATGGACCGTGCTGTTTCCCGCGTTGGCCATTGGCTTCGTGGTAATCGGCTTTTCTCTGACCGCCGACGGGCTGCGGGAGCTGGAGGAGGCGTGACGGAACCGGTACTCGCCTTCGAAGCGCTGTCCGTCAGTTACCGGCGCCGCGGACGATGGTTTGCCGCAGTGCGCGAGGCGTCCCTTGCCGTGAATCCGGGTGAGGCGGTGGGCCTGGTGGGCGAGTCCGGATGCGGCAAGTCCACTCTGGCCATGGCCGGACTCGGCTATCTCCCCGGCAACGCCCGCGTCGATACCGGGCGGGTTTCGATCCAGGGGCACGACCTTCAGGAGCTGTCCGACGAGGCGCTGCGGCGTCTGCGTGGCGCCACCGTCGCGGCGGTGTACCAGAACCCGGCGGCGGCACTGAACCCGTCCCTGTCGGTGGGCGAACAGGTGGCCGAGGTATATCGACTGCATCGCGTTATGAATCGCGTCCAGGCCAGGGAAGCCACGGTGGATATCCTGAGCCGTGTGCGTATTCCCGATCCGGTGCGTGTATACGATCTCTATCCGTACCAGCTCTCCGGTGGCATGCAACAACGCGTGGTCATCGCCATGGCGTTGGCCGGCGATCCCTCCCTGCTGGTTCTGGACGAGCCAACCACGGGCCTGGATGCCACGGTGCAGGCCGAGGTTCTGGACCTGTTCGCGGCCCTGCGAGCGGAGTTTCGTGTGGCCATGCTGTTCATCAGCCATGACCTGGGCGTGGTGGAGTCCGTCTGCGACCGGGTCGGGGTGATGTACGCCGGCGAGCTGGTGGAGCGCGGGGCCACGGCCGAGGTGCTGCGCCGCCCGCGTCATCCCTACACCGCCTGCCTGGTGGACTGCATCCCGGATTTCCACACGCGCAAGGTGGACACGCGACTGGCGGCCATCCCGGGCCTGCCGCCAGCGCTTGGACAACGGCCGACCGGCTGCGTCTTCGCCGGGCGCTGCCCCATCGCCCGGGATGCCTGCCGGGAGCGCACGCCGCCCCTGGCGGACCTCGGCGACGGCCGCTGGAGCCGCTGCCTGTTTCCCGGGGAAACCGCGCCCCCCGGCGGCAACCGCAGGCCGGCACGGCTTCCGGACCGGCAAACGGCCCGGCGGGACGCCCTGTCGGTGGAAGGCGTCAGTGTCGATTTCAGTCGCGTGCGCATCCTGCGCGACGTGGACATTTCCCTGGGTGTGGGGGAAACACTGGCGCTGGTCGGCGAATCCGGCAGCGGCAAGACAACGCTGGCCCGAGCCGTCACCGGGCTGGCGGCACCCGCCGCCGGGCGGATACGGCTCAACGGTGAGCCGCTGCGCCCGCGCAGCGGCCAGCGTTCCCACGCCGCGCGCCGATTGTTGCAGATGGTCTTCCAGTCTCCGGACGGCACGCTCAATCCCAGCCACCGAATCGGCGCCAGCCTTCGCCGTGCCGTGCGGGTCCTGGCCCGTCTGCCCAGGCGCCGGGCCAGCCAGCGAGCGGCCGAGCTCCTGGATGCGGTAGCGCTGGAGGCGGATACCGCGCGGCGGCGACCCGATCAGCTCTCCGGCGGTCAGCGTCAGCGCGCTGCCATAGCCCGGGCCTTCGCCGGCGATCCCGCAGTGGTCATTCTGGACGAACCGACATCGGCGCTGGACGTTTCGGTTCAGGCCACCATTCTCGATCTGTTGCTGGAACTTCAGGGCCGGCAAGGCGTGTCCTATTTGTTCATCTCCCACGACCTGGCGGTGGTCCGCTATCTGGCCGACCGGGTGGCGGTTCTGTACCTGGGGGAAATCGTGGAAGAAGGGCCGGTGGAGAATGTGTTCTCCGGGCACTGCCACCCCTATACAGAGGCCCTTCTGGCCGCCGTTCCGGGCTCCGACCGTCACGACGGCAGGGTTCGACTCGCCGGTCAGAATCCCGGACCGGCGGAGCGCCCTTCCGGCTGCGCCTTTCACACTCGGTGCCCGTACGCCATGCCGAGCTGTCGCCAGCAGCCGCCGCCCTGGCGAGCGCCGGGAGATAACCATCGGATTCGATGTCACCTGGAGCTGGAGGCGTTGCCGGGTAACCACGAAGCTGTCGGCACGGGATGACCGGCCACCTTGCCCGGCGGTCGCCGGCGGGCGCAGACTGACGGTTCTACCCCATACGGTCCGCGCCGCAGGTATCACTGCCCATGCCCCTTGCCGAATTCCATGCCGGTATCTCCGATTGGTTCCAGGCTGAACTCGGGGTGCCCACCCCCGTGCAGCGCGACGCCTGGCCGGCGATCCGCAGCGGGGCTCATGCGCTCATCGCGGCGCCGACGGGGTCGGGGAAAACCCTCGCTGCCTTCCTCGCCGCCATCGACGATCTCGTGCGCCGGGGGCTCGACGGCGGTCTTCCCGACGAGACGGCGGTGCTCTACGTGTCACCGCTGCGGGCGCTGTCCAACGACATTCAGCGCAACCTGCAGGGGCCGCTCGGCGGAATCCGCGATCGGCTTGAGGCCATGGGCGAGCAGGCGCCCGAGATGCGTGCCTGGGTCCGCACGGGGGACACGCCGGCCGGCGAGCGCGCGCGTATGCGTCGAAGCCCGCCCCACATCGTCGTCACGACGCCGGAGTCGCTCTACATTCTGCTGACGTCGCAGTCCGGGCGGCGGATGCTGTCCACGGTGCGCACGGTGATTGTCGACGAGATACACGCGCTTGTCGGTAACAAGCGGGGTTCCCACCTGGCGCTGTCCCTGGAACGGTTGGCGGCGTTAACGCCGGCTCCGCCCCAGCGCATCGGCCTGTCGGCGACACAGAAACCCCTGGAGGACGTGGCCGCCTTTCTCGCAGGCCCCGGAAAGGATTGCGCCGTCATCGACCGCGGCCATGTTCGCGAGTGGGATCTGGCGGTGGAGGTGCCGTCGGCGCCGCTGTCGGCGGTAATGGCGAACGAGGCCTGGGAGCACGTCTATGACCGCCTGGCGGAGCTTGCGGGAGACCATCGCACCACATTGATCTTCGTGAACACCCGTCGGCTCTGCGAGCGGGCCGCCCGCCATCTCGCCGAGCGGCTGGGTCGGGAAGCGGTGACATCCCACCACGGCAGCCTTGCCCGGGAACACCGCCTCGAGGCGGAGCGCCGGCTGAAACACGGCGAACTGCGGGTGCTGGTGACCACCGCCTCCCTGGAGCTGGGAATCGACATCGGGGACGTGGATCTGGTGTGCCAGCTCGGCTCCCCCCGCTCCATCAGCGGCCTCCTGCAGCGGGTGGGCCGCTCGGGCCACGGCGTC
>JASFMS010000209.1:0-4944 GCA_050117435.1 Ectothiorhodospiraceae bacterium
CACGGCTTGCCGAGTACGTTCCCTATTTCAACGAGGACTTCCTCGGCGTCACCGGCGACCCGAAACAGATCAAACGGCTGACCGGTGACCTGGGCGTTCTGTATGCCGTGCACGATGACGAAGGCGACGACAACTACAACGTGGATCACAGCGCAGCCATCCTGCTCATCAACCCCCGGGGCCAGCTTCAGGCTCTGTTCAAGGCGCCCCACGATGCCGGAACCATTGCCCGCGACTTCAAGCGCATACGGCGTTTCTACGAGGGGCACTCCTGACCGCCGATGCGCGACGCGACTCTCTCCGACTGGCTGAAATCGCTGCCTCTCTACCCCCTGCCCCATCACGCCGTCTCGCGGTTGATGCTCGCCCTTACACGCTGGCGCTGGCGGCCCTTCCGCAGCGTCTTCACGCGCTGGTTCATCGCCCGCTACGGGGTGGACATGTCGGAGGCCCTGGAGCCCGACCTGAATACCTACGCCCACTTCAATGCATTCTTCACCCGCGCGCTGAAGCCAGGCGCAAGACCCCTGCCGGACGATGCCGGGCTGCTGGTGAGCCCGGCGGACGGCGCCGTGAGCGAGCTGGGCCGGATCCGGGATACGGAGATTCTGCAGGCGAAGGGACGGCGCTTCACTCTGGAGGAGCTGCTGGGCGGAGATCGCGAGTTGGTGCAGGCGTTTCGAGGCGGCGATTTTGCAACAGTCTACCTATCGCCCCGCGACTACCACCGGGTTCACATGCCCGCGGCCGCCGGCCTGCGCCGAATGATTCACGTCCCCGGCCGGCTGTTCAGTGTTGCCCCGCATACCGTTCGCACCATTCCCCGGCTCTTCGCCCGAAACGAGCGGGTGGTCTGCGCCTTCGACACAGCCCACGGCCCCATGGCCCTGGTTCTGGTGGGCGCCATCTGCGTGGCCAGCATCGAGACCACGTGGGCGGGCGTGGTCACCCCGCCCCGCGGGCGTCGCATTCGGCACTGGGATTACAGCGGTGAGTCCGCGCCGCATTTCCGGCGCGGGGACGAGATGGGCCGGTTCAACATGGGTTCGACCGTGATCGTTCTTACCGGCCCGGGACAGGCGGAATGGCGAGAGAACCTGAAGGCCGGCGACCGGGTTCGAATGGGGCAGCCCATCGGTCGCTACCTGGAGACGCCGGCAGATTCGGCCTGACTATCAGGCGCGCTCCACCGGGAACGCCATAACCTGCTCGATTCGATCGGCGCCCAGCGCGAGCATCAGCAGGCGGTCCAGCCCCAGGGCCACGCCGGCGCAGTCGGGAAGCCCGGCCTCCAGTGCCGACAGCAGGCGCTCATCCAATCCGGGAACCGCGCCTCCCTCCGCGGCCCTCCGGCCTCGGTCCGCCTCGAAGCGCCGCCGTTGCTCACGGGCATCGGACAGCTCGTGGAATCCGTTGGCCAGTTCGATGCCCTCCACGAAAAGCTCGAAGCGCGCCGCCACCGGCGGATCGCCGGGCAGGAGCCTAGCCAGGGACGCCTGGCTGGCGGGGAAATCGTGGACGAAAGTTAGCCGGCCACGGCCAAGATGAGGTGCGACGCAGCTGCCCATGATCAGATCCAGCATCTCGTCGCGGTCCAGCGCCGACGCGAGGCCCATTTCCGCGGCCTTGCGCCGCAGAGCGGCCTCTTCGGCCGTAAACGGATCAATGCCGGTCTGGTCCTGGAAAGCCTGCCGGTAGGAGAGGCGCTCGACCGGTCCGCGCTCCCCCAGTACCCGCTGCACCAACGCCGCCACCTCGTCCATCAGACGGTGGTGATCGAAGCCCGTGCGATACCACTCCAGAAGCGTGAACTCCGGGTTGTGCAGACGCCCTCGCTCACCCGCCCGAAAGGCCCGGGCGACCTGGAACACGGAGCCGCTCCCAGCCGCAAGGAGACGCTTCATGGCGTATTCCGGCGAGGTCTGCAGCCAGAGCTTCCCGTTCGCCGGCGCCCCGGGTCCGTCATAGTCGACGGCAAGCCCTTCGATGCGCGGATCGGTGACGCCGGCAGCGGCAAGCGCCGGCGTTTCCACCTCCCAGACGTTCCGCTCCTCGAAGAAACGCCGGACATCCGCCAGCACGGCGGCCCGCCGCTTCAGCGCCTCGACAGTGGCCGTGGGGCGCCAGTCGGGCACGGCGCCGCCGTTCAGTCCTTGGCGCGGGAAATGTACGTCCCGCTGCGGGTGTCCACCTTGATGACCTCCCCCTCCTCGATGAACAGCGGCACCTGCACCACCGCACCGGTTTCCAGCGTGGCCGGCTTGCTGCCGCCGCTGCTGGTGTCGCCGCGAAGGCCGGGGTCCGTCTGGGTGATGGTCAGGTTGACGTGGGGCGGCGGCTCCACGGACAGCGGCTCACCGTTGTATAGCGTCACGTTGCAGGTGTCCTGCTCCTTGAGCCATTTCGCGGAGTCGCCCACTGCGGCGGCCGCGGCCGCGTGCTGCTCGAAGGTGTCGGGGTCCATGAAATGCCAGAATTCACCGTCCGTGTAGAGATACTGCATCTCCGTGTCGATCACGTCGGCCGCCTCGACGGTATCGCCGGACTTGAACGTGCGGTCGATCACCTTGCCGGTCTTGAGATTGCGGACCTTGACCCGATTGAAAGCCTGGCCCTTTCCGGGCTTGACGAATTCGTTCTCGACGATGGAATAGGGGTCGCCGTCGAGAAGAATCTTGAGGCCCGACTTGAACTGGTTTGTGCTGTAGCTCGCCATGAATGCTCCGTATATACCCTGGGCTGACGGCACCGCCGCCACAACGCCATGCCGCACGCAACGTCCCCCCCGCGGGACCGCAGGGAGGACCGGCCGCGTATCCGCCGGGGCCGCTCTTCGCGATCCCGCCGCGACGTCGGCAAAGGCCAACGGAAAACAATCCGGCGATCGCGTTGGGGCGCCCCGCGCGGCGACGTCGCGCATGCTAACGGAAATCGAGCCGCTATAGAATAACCCTATGATTCGAAACCAAACCGCCACACTGCCCGATTCACCGCGCTGGCAGACGCTACTCGCACGCGCCGTCCGCGACCCGCAAACGCTGATCCACCGGCTGCGGCTCAGTCCCGCCCTTCTGCCGGCGGCCCGGCGCGCCGCCACTCTCTTCCCTCTGCGTGTGCCGGAAGGATACCTGGCGCGCATTCGGCCCGGCGATCCCACCGATCCGCTGCTGCGCCAGGTATTGCCCCTGGAGGAGGAATTCCAGGCGACCCCCGGCTTCAGCCGCGACCCGGTGGGTGAAACCACCGCCATGGTCCCCGGCGGCGTGATTCACAAGTACCATGGCCGGGTGCTTCTGGTGACCACCGGCGCCTGCGCGGTCAACTGCCGCTACTGTTTCCGCCGCCATTTCCCCTACGAGGAATCGAACGCATCCACGGAGAACTGGCGCGGAGCACTACAATACATCGCGGAGCGGCCCGAAATCGGCGAGGTAATCCTCAGTGGAGGCGACCCCCTCACACTGTCCGATCGTCGGCTGGAGGCTTTGGTCGCCGCACTGACCGAGATTCCGCACGTCCAGCGTCTCAGGGTACACAGCCGCCTGCCCGTGGTTCTGCCGGAACGCGTCGATGAGCGGCTGCTGGCCTGGCTGACGGCCACCCGGCTGCGTCCGGTCATCGTATTCCACGCCAACCACGCCAACGAGGTGGACAAAACCGTAGCGACCGCGGCGAGGCGTCTGCGTGACTCGGGGGTGACCGTGCTGAATCAGGCCGTGCTGCTCGCCGGCGTCAATGACAGCGCCCCGGCCTTGATCTCGCTCAGCGAGCGCCTGTTCGAGGCGGGTATCCTGCCTTACTATCTGCACGTTCTGGACAAGGTCGAAGGGGCGGCGCATTTCGACGTTCCAGAGGATCGTGCCCGGCGTATTCACGCCGAAGCGGAAGCCCGGCTGCCCGGCTATCTACTGCCGCGCCTGGTCCGCGAAGACGCCGGAGCGGGTTCCAAGACCCGGCTTGCGTGAAGTGTGCGCCGTGTCGGGGGAGCCGCAGGGGTCGCTTGCTATACTGCGAACCGCGCTCCGAGCAGACGCAACCGGCGGCGCTTCGGGAGAAGGAAACACTGAACCGGTGCTTCGGCGTTTCCTTCAGCCGCTAGGCTGTCGGACGACAACAAAAAACAGCGGGTGCATTTGATGGAGACGTCGGCAAAGATGGCGCTGATCCTGCCGGAAAGGGGCGCTCCCAACGACGACAGCTTCGACTGCCGACCGAAGGCAGTGGAAGACTGGCTGCAGAACCTGCCGGTCGCCAATCTGGGCGAGACGAGCCGCCGTGTCTACGAGGCACTTCACGGGGTGAACCGACTGGAAATCCGGCCCGCGTTGCGCCTGGGCTTTCTGGAACAGCTGCGCGAAATCGTGCAGTACATCGTCGAGGGCCTGCGCAAGCGTTACCAGGGCCGGGAACTGCCTCTGAAACGCAAACCCCGGCAGGTCGTGGAACTGGCCACCATGCTCCTTGGCGAGATGGCTCTGGGCTACGAGATACTCGCTCAGTCGGCGCGGCAGGGCAGCCGCGGATTCGGACGGCGCTCCCTGGCCCAGTCCCTCGACCGCGCGCTGCGTTACCGCGGGCGGCTACTGGTGGAAAACTGGATCGTCTACCTGCCGGCACCAGGCGGAACCTGGGCGCGCATACACGGCCTCTACGCCATCGCCGAGTCGTCCGACATCGCCGAGACGAGTGTTCCCGAACCGCTTTTGGCATCGCGTCGCGGCCGCTCCACGCCGGCGACCGCCTACAAACATATCCTGCTGCTGGCCGCCACGGGACCGACACGCCTCCAGCAGGGCGAAACCGCGGACGTCTACAGTCTCCTGCAGCACTGGGCCGACCGTGCCGAGCTCCTGCCCTCGGACAAGGCCGAAGGCGCGGACGGCGGGCTCTTCCGCGTCCCGCGCCGGGACGACCGTGGCCCCCATCCGTCGCTGCCGGAGTTCG
>JASFMS010000210.1:0-4935 GCA_050117435.1 Ectothiorhodospiraceae bacterium
GTCCTCCTCGGCCAGCTCCACCGGCCCTCCCAGCGGTACGATGCCGACGTTGTGATGCAGGACATCCACGGTGCCGTAGGCGGCACGGCAGGCGTCCACCATTTCCCGAACGGCCTCCGAGTCGGTGGCATCGCACTGATACGCCGTGGCCTCGTTGCCCTCGCCGCGAATGATGCCGGCGGTCTCCTCGGCCGCGTCGCCGTTGATATCCACGGCAAAGACTCTGGCGCCCTCGCGGGCTGCCAGCACAGCGCTTGCCTTGCCGTTGCCCCACCCGGGTCCGATAGACCCCGCGCCGATGACCATCATCACGCGGTCTTTCAGTCGACTGGTCATAGCTCCTCCCTCATATGCAGTGATCATTTCTCGGACCGCGCGGTCTCGGCGTCTCGCTCGAGTTCACGGCGCAGCTCCGTCTTCAGCACCTTGCCGTAGGCGTTCTTGGGTAGCTTCTCGGCAAACCGGTATTCCCGGGGGCGCTTGAAACGCGCGATGTGCTCCAGGCAGTGCGCATCCAGCGATTCCCGGGTGACCCGCGCGCTGGCCTCGGGCACAACAAACGCGACCACCTCCTCGCCCCATTCCCGGTTCGGACGGCCCACGATCGACACCTCCGCCACGCCCTCATGGCAGAGCAGCACTTCCTCGATCTCGCGCGGGTAGATGTTGGTGCCGCCACTGATGATCACGTCCTTGGTGCGATCCTTGAGCGTGAGGAATCCGTCCTCGTCGAAGTACCCCGTATCACCGGTGTGCAGCCAGCCGCCGGCCATGGCGCGCTCCGTGGCCTCCGGAGCCTCCCAGTAGCCCTGCATCACGATGTCGCCGCGCACCAGCACTTCTCCCACGTCGCCGGGCGGGAGAGTGTTGCCGGTCTCATCACCAACGCGCACCTCCACCAGCGTCTGTGGCATGCCGACGGACGCCAGCCGGGCGTCCGCGCCCGAGCAGGTGGCATCGGCGTGCAGGGCCTTGCTCATCGCCGTTATGGTCATCGGGCTCTCGCCCTGGCCGAAGATCTGCGCAAACTTGTTGCCGAACGCCGCGATGGCGTCCTTGAGGTCTTCGAGGTACATGGGGCCGCCGCCGTAGACGATCGTCTTCAGGTTCTCGGTGTCGGCGCCCTGCCGCGCGGCACTGTCGGTGAGTCGCCGCACCATGGTCGGTGCGGCAAAGAACGAGACCCCGGGAAATCGCTCGATAAGGGCGAATATCTCCTCCGGGTCGAAGCCCCCGCTCTCGGGAACAACGTTCAACGCCGCCGCCGCCACGTGGGGCAGGATGTACATCCCCGAGCCGTGGGACATGGGGGCGGCATGGATAATGGCGTCCCGGCTGGCGATGGTGTCCACATCGGAGAAATAGCCACTGGTCATCATCGCCAGATTGCGATGGGTGAGCATGGCGCCTTTGGGGGTGCCGGTGGTCCCGCTGGTGTAGAAGAGCCACGCCACGTCATCGGGTGCCGCGGGAGTGAGCGCCATGGAGTCCCCTGTGAAGAGGTCGGCGTAGGCGTCGCTCCCGGTTTCGATGACGCTTGCCGGCGACGGCAGCGTTTCGACCACGCCGTGCAGCTGCCCCGCCAGCCCCGGGGACGCGAAACACAGCTTCGCGCCACTGTGCTCGAGGATGTACCTGAACTCGGGAAGCGCCAGCTTGGCATTGACGGGAACCGCCACCAGCCCCGCGTGCCAGATTCCGAAGAGCGTCTCCACATAGGCGGGACTGTTCTTCATGATGATCGCGACGCGGTCGCCCGGCCGGAGGCCGCGCCGCTCCCGCAACGCCCACCCGAGCCGGCTCGCCCGGGAGCCCAGCGTCGCGTAGTCGCTAAGCACCCTCTCGCCCAGTGACACCGCCGGGCGACTGGCATAGCTTCGCGCTGCCCTGACCAGCAGGTTCGCTACGTTCACAAACCTCTCCTCCGTCAAGCGGTCATCGCATCGGACCGGTACGCACGTCGGCGCCGGGTCATTTATGAACCAGGAGGTTAGGGAGTGGCAGACGGGGATTCACCACCCGGTCGGGGGGAATTTCGGTAACGAGCGAGGGGGGCGAGTGGCGGAGCGTCAGCCGATCAGATCGAGGTCGCGGGCGCGGGTGATCGCCGCTGTGCGATTGTGCACGTCCAGCTTGCGGTAGATCCCCTTCAGGTACCATTTGACGGTCTCGCCGGAGAGACAGAGACGCTCGCCGATCTCGCTGTTGCTCAAGCCCTGCTCCATGAGGGCCAGGATCTGGCGTTCGCGATTCTGCATGTCCAGGGCATCGCCTGATTTCCGCTTCGCCGCGCGCCGCATCGACGCGGCTAGCAAACGGGCGAACGGATGGCCTGAATCCGCGAGCGACTGCACGACTCGGCCAAGATTCGCCCCGGCAATGAGAAACGGCTGGATCAGCCGTTCCGGCGACGCCCGCTCCAGCGCCGGTTGCAGTGCTTCCTTGGCCTCTTCCCATCGTTGCAGGGCAGCCAGCGCTTCGGCCTTGAGTGCACTCGCCTCAATCCAGGAGCGCAGGCGGCCGCTGGCGGCGGCGCTTTCCTCAACGACTTCCGCCAACTCGAGCGCCGGTGCGGGACGCCTCGCCAGGAGCTCGCGCCGGATTTCAAGCAATGCGACCTGCTCGTCGCGCTCGTCGCAGGTAGCCGGGTGATCCGTGGTGCCGGCCGTCAGGCGTGAGCGGGCATCCGTCATCAGACGATCGACCTCCGCGAGGCTTCCCCGAGCCAGACTCATCGCTGCCCGAACCAGGCTTGCGCGAAAGAGGACCCGGGGGATGCCTCGTGATTCCCCGAGACGCTCCGCGTTTTCCAGATCGGCCTCGGCATCGTCCTCGTCGCCTCGTGACCATCGCACAGAGGCTCGGGACACCAGTGCAACACCGAGGAAGCCGAATGCCTGCGTCGCCTCGAGGATGGCGACGGCGCGGGTAAGCTCGGTCTCCGCCTCCTCGAGCCGGTCCGCGTCGTGCAGGGCGATTCCCAGCTGGACGCGCACGAAAGCCGCCCCCATTGTGTGCTGCCAGTGCGCGCGCTCTGCGAGATCAGCGGCACGCTGCAGCCGCGACTCAACCGAAAGGGGGCGCCCCCGCAGCCAGTCCAGCGTCCCGAGGTTGAAGTACGCCAGCAGAGTCACAAGCGCACTGCCCACTGTTTCGGAGATTTCGACGGCCTGATTCAGATAGCCCTCCGCCTCGCCCAGGTCGCCGCCGGCCCGGCTCGCGTAAGCCATTACGACATAGCCGAACGCGCGCACGGCAGGATCGGCATCCTTGAGACGCACAGCGAGGTCAGGGCCGAGCCCGGAGACGCCGGGGTCATCCGTCTGTATGACGCTCAGGGCCGCCTGCAAAACGCATAGCTCTGCGCCCAACGGGCCCCCCTGCGCCGAGTCACGTGTATTCGCGGCGGCTTCCGCCTCCGCGAGGCATTTGCGGGCAGCGGCGAAATCGCCGAGATAGGCGAAGGCCCAGGCTTCCAGGGCGCAGAGCGTTGCTGAGCGCGCGCGAATGTCGTCGGGTATCTGCTGGGCGCGCAGGCGCAGTTCCTTGAAGCGTCCGGCACGAAAAAGGATGCGCCCATAGCCCATGAGCAACTCGGCTGCGCGCTCCGTGAGGCCACCGCGCAAGGCGTAGTCGATCGCCTCGGACGTCGCGCCAACCTCCTCGCACCAACGACTGGCGCGAGCGTAAAGCTCCCCCCGGTGGGATTCCTCGAGCCTAAGAAGCCGGGTCTGCAGGAAGTCCTGAAAGAGGTGGTGATACCGGTACCAGGTTCGCTGATCGTCGAGCCGGAAGATGAACAGTCGGTTCTCATCCAGTGTTTCCAGCACGGCCGCGGCATCGGTGCGATCGCACACCGCATTGCACAGCGCCGCGTTCATTCGATCGAGGATCGACGTGTCCCGGAGAAATTGCTGGATCGACTCCGGTTGCCGGCCGTAGACGTCTTCCATCAGGTAGTCGGCGACGCCGTCCTGCCTGCCGGAGAAGGCGCGCGCTGCGGCATCCGGGTCTCTTGATTCCGCCAACGATAGTGCTGCGAGCTGAAGGCCGGCCGCCCAGCCTTCGGTGCGCTCATGAAGCGCTGTCACCTGATCCTGCGACAGCGGCAGATCCGTCCGGTCCAGGAATGCCCGCGCCTCGCTGAGCGAGAAGCGCAGATCCTGCCAGTCCAGCTCCAGCAATCGACCTTCGGTACGTAGCTTGGCCAGGCCGAGAGCCGGGCGATGCCGCGCACCGATCACCAGATTTACACTCGTCGGCAGGTTCCGGATGAGCTGCTCCATCGCCGCATGGATTTCCGGGAGCGTTATCTCGTGGAAGTCGTCCAGGAAGATCACTAGCCGACGCTGCTGTGGTTCCGACAGCTCCACGGCCAAGGCGTATACCAGGTCGTCGGCGGAGACGCCGGCTGCGCTCTCCAGCCACTCGACCAGCCCGTTCCCGAACCCCGGGCGGCACGTTTGTATGGCCGCAATGAATTGCACGAAGAAACGGTGGAACGCGTCCGCCAGAGCCGTGACCGACAACCAGGCGACGTCGGCGCCGCGATTGCGAAGGTGGCTGTGCCACTGCGCCAGGATGGTGGTCTTGCCTGCCCCGGCGGGCCCGGTAACCACCGCGACCTGGCCCTTGCCCAAGGCATCCGCGCGCTCAATGAGCCTCGCGCGCGCCAGGGGCGTGCGGCCACTGACCGGAGGGTGCAGAAGCGTAGATACGACCTTGAGTTCACTGTCGATCATGGGATTGCCCCGACTGAGCGCCGCGGCAGGAGTGGCCCATTACACATGTACTCATCATACGAAGAATCTGCCATGCGGTCATGGAGACCGCCTCGCCTTGCCGTGCAGAAGTCTCTTGGAAAATCCGGAAACAGCACCAAATAGGGGCATGAACAGAGAGCTCGCTTCTTTGTTTCCCACGGAGATGGGAGGT